>JAJXWL010000019.1 GCA_021781625.1 bacterium | reverse complement strand
ACACACTCAGACGACACAAGATTCCCGATGCACTATAGTTTAGCGTTTCAGCCGTCAAAGCTTCTTCTTGACCAAAATCCAAGCGGATCATAGCCAGAACGCGGTAACGGGGGTATTGGCGGGCCTCAGAGGAGACCACTGGTTGGGTATCCATAAACTTAGTTTAAGCGAAAATCTGGTCGAGCGCCAGACGTTTAAAAACGTGAGACGGTTAGAGCAATGAGGGGGGTGTTTCGCGAAAAATGGACACCGTTATCTGGTTCGGGGTTCGACGGTCATATTTGAGCTGGCCTTCTACAAGTTCTGTAAGGACTTTGAGCATAGTAACGCTCATGGACAGGGACCCCCGTTCTGGTTGCCAAGTTTTGATCGCCCCCCAAGAATCCTCAACGGTAAGTTCAAAACTCTGCTGAGGGTTTGGGGTTAACTTAACCGAGAGTGACGCTTTTTCGGGTTGCGGTAACTCGGTTTCAAGCACGGCAGCGATGATTTCATTTAAGATTAAACCGATTGAAAAAGCGGCTCCTGCCTCGATCTCGAGGGGCGGAATATCCCAATCCAAGGTGAGCACAGGTGCCCAACCTAGCGCGTTGACAAGATGAAGCACCAAACCGGTAAGAAAGGGGCGCAGATCAACATGACCGTTGTGCTCTTCTTGAAAGGCTTGTTCTTGAATCTCGGCCATAGCGTGAATACGGTTTTGACTTTCCCACAGCAGTTCTCGAGCTTCGGCATTGTGAGTATTTTCTCGCTGAAGATCGAGAAGGATCAAAATCACTTGTAAATTGTTTTTCACCCGGTGGTGTAACTCGGCCGTGCGTGAGGCGATTTCGGCTTCTAGCTGGGTTTGGTAATCGCGGCGCATTGCCAAAAGCGAAGCTCTTTCCCAAACCCTATGCAAAATCGTCGAGAGCTGTTCAAAACCAACGGGCTTCACGATAAAATCCCAAGCCCCTTTGCGAATGGCCGTCATGGCTTCATCCACGTCAGATTTTCCCGAAACGACAATAAAAGGCAAAAGAGGATTAACGGTGCGAACTTTCGCCAACAGGGCTAACCCATCGAGCCCACCTGGCATCAGGAGATCGCTCAGAACGGCATCGGGCTGGTAGGATAGAAATAGCTCCCAACCGGCATCGCCGTTCAGAGCAGTTTTTACCTCATAGCCCAACATATTCAAAAACCCTGAGAGAACGGCTAGAACCGTTTCATCATCATCGATGACGAGAACAGTCTTTTGGTCGGCACTATTCATTGACGGCAATCCCCATACCTTAAGTTTACGAAACATAACAAAGGATTGTCAAAGAAATTTGCCCAAAGCCAAAAAATTTGCCCAAGCCCCAAAAAATGATGAATTTTTTGCTATCGAGGTGATTATGATTCAAGAAAAATCTTTAGCTCCGGATTTTACCCTGGCTGATGCCCAAGGAAACAGCGTTACCCTTTCTTCTTTGCGCGGAAAAAAAGTCGTGGTGTATTTCTATCCCAAAGACGATACCCCCGGTTGTACGAAAGAAGCCTGTTCGTTACGAGATGGACATTCCCAGCTCTTGGCGAAAAATACGGTCATTTTGGGGATTAGTCCGGATAGTTCGGCCTCACATCAAAAGTTTATCGAAAAATATGGTTTGCCTTTCACGTTACTGAGTGACCCTGAGCATACCGTCATGGAGGCTTGGGGGGCCTGGGGAGAAAAGAACCTCTATGGAAAAAAATCGGTGGGTGTTTTGCGAACAACTTTTGTCATTGATGAGCAAGGCGTCGTGACCAAAGTGATAAAAAAGGTAGACACAGAAAACCATGCTGTTCAGGTTTTGCCGTTCTTAGGTTGAGCGGTCAGGTTACATCTGCGCCTTATCCCAAAGAACAACAAGGTCAACCCTTCGGTTAAAGGCCTGTCCCTCTGGAGTAGCATTGGTTGCGATAGGCCGGGTTGATCCATAGCCGGCCACTGAAGCTTTGTCTTCAGGAAAGCCATAACTGAAAAAAAGGTTCAAGACGGAAAGGGCACGTTCGGTAGATAACTGCCACTCTTTGGCAAACCTATCCCCTTCGACAGCGGATCCGTCCGTGTGTCCCTCAATACGAATGGCGTTAGGAAGGGCCGTCAAGGCTTCGGCGACTTTTCCTAAAAACGGCACCGACGGAGGGCTAATCTCGGGACTACCAGGAGGAAAAAAGGTATCGGAAAAGAGGGTTATTCGTATGCCGTCTTGAATTTCGCTGATCTTGTATTGGTTCTGCGGCATGATGTTTTTTAGACGGTACTCGAGCTGAGTCATCAGGGCATTTCGCTTTTCGCGAAGAACTTTTGAAGGATCAATTTGCTGTTTGCCTTCGAGCATCATACCCTTGGTTCCTTTGGCGTTCTTTTCTTGGATGATGTAACCCAGGTTAGCTCCTTGAAAAATGGTCTGGAAGGTCTGGGCAAAATCTTCATTGATGAGGGGTTTGTGCGGAGCCAGGGCGTACAGAACGATAAAAAAGAGCATAAGAAGGGTGATCATGTCTGAATAGGTCAAAAGCCAGCGTTCGGCATTATCGTGGGCTTCGTCACCGCCTCGGCGAACCCTTTTTGTTGAAAACTTCTTTCCTGCCACGGTTAATCCTCACCCCCGCCTTTGTCCAAAAGCTTTTGTTCGGCTTCTTCCAAATACGACATCATTTTTTCTTTCACTAGCATGGGGCTTTCACCTTTATGGATCGCAAAGACTCCGGCCAGAATCATTTCCATCCGTAACTTTTCTTTTTTGATTTTTCCTTTGAGCTTGTTGGCAACGGGTAAGGCAAAAACGTTGGCCAAGCTAATCCCGTACAGGGTGGCGATAAACGCTGCAGCAATAGCGTGACCCAAATGTTCGACGTCACCAGCTAAGTTTCCCAAAACGAGAACCAGACCGGTAACTGTACCAATAATCCCCATCGTCGGAGCAAAACCGCCGGCCTGTGCATAGACTTCGGCATCTTCTTTTTTTTTGGCTTCGTAGATGGTCATGTCGGTATCGAGGATCTTTTCAATCTCTTCAGGGTCAACACCGTCAACTACCATCCGAATGCCTTTGCGAAACAGGGGGTCTTCAATGTCATCGACCATGTCATCCAACGACAACAGGCCTTCTTTGCGTGCTTTATCCGATAGGTCAACAATCTGGCCGGCGAGCTCGGCATTGGCTTCATTGGCAGGCGTAAACGATTCACTCAAGATGGCGCCGATGCGGAGAAAATCTTTAATGCCAAACGAAACGATCAGAGCCCCAGAGACACCCGCAAAGATAATAATAAACGCTGACAGCCCCAACAACGAGGCCGGGTTTCCACCTTCAATGATGTAACCGGTGACGATGCCGCCCATCCCCAAGATGAGCCCGACCACCGTCGAGATGTCCATGCCTTTGCCCGCTTTCATATTTCCTTCTATCGGATGCTCTTTCGGTCAGGTTAATACTTGAACCCGCTCCGACCGACAAATTCTCGCAAAATTGAGAAACTTGGGACGGGAAGGTCAGTCATGGGAATGAAGTTATCCAAGAGTGACAACAAATAATAGGCCTCGGTGTACTCAGGCTCAGTGGGAGGGACGGTTTTTAAAAGAGGTACTGCCACCTCTTTGAGAACAGCCAGTTCGTAGTCCAATGAGCTATTAAACGAGGCATCCGCCGATTCTTGAAACGGAAAAATATTCTTGTCCTCGCCACGCCTCACCGAGGGCCACTGACGTAAGGTATGAAGGGCAGAATAGCCTCGGAATTGAAAGTCGCGAACCATTCGACGGATTAGACGGTTGTCGGTGGTAGAAAGCCGGTTGTGTGGGTCAATGACGAGTGCTGTCAACGGCGAAACGTAAATCTTGAACTTTTTTTCGCGGGGCACCAGGGGGGTTAAGGCGTCGTTAAGGCCATGGATTCCTTCCATAATCAAGAGGTCACGAGGCCCAAGAGTTAGGGGACGACCCTGGGGTTTTCTCGCCCCTGTCTTAAAATCAAAAATAGGCGTTTCAACGGACTTGCCTGCCAAAAGAGCGACCAGGTGTTCATTCAGTAAAGGAATATCCAGAGCCTCTAACGCCTCGAAGTCATAGTTCCCTTCAGCATCCTTGGGGGTGTGCTCACGGTCTAAAAAGTAGTCGTCCAGACCCAAGAGACGGGGCTTAAACCCAACAGCCTGTAAGTGTACGGCAAGTTTTTTGGTAAAGGTGGTTTTTCCTGACGAAGAGGGGCCTGCTACCAAGATTATCTTGAGGGTTGAGCTTAAGCCCGCTAGCTGATCAGCGAGTCGGCTGAGCTTTTTTTCTTGCAGAGTCTCGGCTACCTGAACAAAGTGAGAAGCCTCTTTGGGCTTGGCGACGATTTCATTCAGTTCTGGAACCGAAGGTATTCCCAGAATATCGATTAAGGTTTTGTATTCGCGGGCTGTTTGCACCAAGAGTGGTTTTGAAGGTACCGGTGCTAGCGCCAGGGGCCAACGTTTTTCGGGAAAGACCAAGAGCAACCCGTCCTGATGGGGTTGCAGGTCGAAGACAGCAACCGCTCCCGTCGAAGGAGCCAAAGGAAAGTGCTCCAAGGCCCAAAAGCCTTCACATTCTACACAAGGGACTTCGGGTTGGTTCTTTTGCACGATGAGCTTGCCTGCTTCGCTGGTGGGCGAAAATAGTCGGCATGCTTCGGCATAGGGCAAACGATACGGTTCTAAGGGTAAGTTTCGCTCGACAAGAGCTTGCATTTCTTTTTTCAACTTGGTCAGGCGTTCCGGGGTTAAGGTGCCGGACTCATCAAAAAAGAGGTAGGCATTTCCCAGAGAAGGACCAATACGAAGTTTTTGTTCGGGAAACTTTTGCCCCGCTAATTCTAAAAGGAAGCAAAGGGTTTTGCGGTAAATTTTGTGTCCCATGGACGAATCGGCTAGCACAGGTTCAAGCGTAGCCGAGATGGTGAGTGCCGAGCGCAAACTCCGTAAACGCTGATTCACGAGGGCACCTAAAATGGCGGGGGCCTTCGGGTTTGCCGGTAAAAGATCGGCAAGGGGTGTTCCCGAAGGAACAGTGAGCTGTGTTTGACCTAAAGTGACAGAAAGTTGCGGCATTCTTTCAGAATAGTTCAACGCGTTAAGGAAGGGAAGAGGGGGCTTCGTCAGTATCGACCTCAGGGTTTGTATAGAAGACCAAATGACTGCGTCCATAGGTCCTATGGTCGAACCGGCGTAAAGTACCAACCTGGTCGGGGTAAGTTTCTTCACCGGGGTAGTGCATTATCAAAGTGCCCTGGGGGATTAAAAGCTCTCGCTGTGCGACAAGTTCGAGAATTTCTAGCTTGCCAGCAAGGGGAAAGGGTGGATCGGCGTAAATGAGGCCCCATTGGCGTTCTGCTCGCTTCAGAAAGAGCTTCACGTCAGTCAAATGCAAACGAACGGGTTCTTCTACCCAGGACAAGTTTCGTAGAATGGTTGGCTTTTTTCCCCAATCCTTTTCGACGAGATCAACTTCGGCGGCGCCACGACTTGCTGTTTCGATACCAACTAAACCCGAGCCGCTAAAAAGGTCGAGCACAGAAATGCCGTCCAGCGGGCCCAAAATTGAGAACAGGCTTGTCCTCATCCGATCCATTGCCGGGCGAATTTCCCCTTTAGGGCATAGAACGATACGGCTTCGGTACTTTCCGCCAGTAATCCTCACCCTTACTCCTTAAGTTTTTCGTAAGTATGAAAGTAATGGTACTCGAAGCTCAATTCCTTGACCAGTCGGAAGCCCTGGGCCTCGACGACTTGATTGAGGCGTTCGGGACTATAGCGGATTCCAACAGGAGGGCCAAACGGGGTATCGAGCTTAAATTCGACAAAGTTGAGGCGACTTGCTGGACGGAGCGTAGAGCCCAGCAGTTCTAGGAGCTTTTCTTGGCAGGGCATGTCGTGAAAAGAATTGGAAAAGAAAACCTGGGAAGCCTCGTGAAACCCGTGGGCCTCGACCCAGGGGCAGATATCGCCGGGAACAGTCGAAATATTGGGTTTTTGATAGTTTTCGCCTTGAAAAACTTCAGGACGGGCGTCAAAGGCCACCACTCGCGAGGCTTTTTCTGCCAAACGAGCCGAATAATGCCCATCGCCAGAGCCAATATCATAAATTGTATCGTGGGCTTGAGGGTTAACCGCTTCGACTACAGAACCGGCAATTTGGTCTCGAAAAGCCATGCCTTTGCTATGCCCGCTTCCTGGAACGTGTTCGTGCTGTGCCATGGAGAGCTCCTTAAAAAGCTTAGATATCTACAAAATACACTTTGTCGTGGTTAAATACTATAATGATTGCTATAACTCGCAAGAGTGAAGAGTAGGCCGAAGGGGAAAACAATGCCAGCAGAAGAGATCATTCAGCGCATGAGTGAGTTAGCCGAGAAACTTTTGTTGTGGCAAAGTCAGTATGCCCAAGGTCGGCCTACCGTCTCGGATCTTGAGTATGACAAAGTTTGGGACGACTTACGCCAAATGGAAGAGCAGAATCCTGAACAGAGGCTCCCCTGGAGCCCTACTCAGCGTGTTGGGAGTGATCTTTCGCATGGGTTTCCTGAACGTGCACATGAAGTGCCGGTCTTGAGTCTCGATAAGGCCTACGCCGTGTCGGAACTCGAGGCGTGGTTGAAGAAAAACCAAGGCTTGAGTTCTCAACCTTTGGTTGTTGTTGCGGAACAGAAGCTCGACGGCTTGTCGGTAGTGCTGTATTACGAAAATGGTATTCTCGAGCGCGCTTTAACTCGGGGCAATGGCTGGGTGGGCAACGACGTTACCGCCAACATAAAAACCATTCCCACTGTTCCTCTGAAACTTGAGCCAGGTCTCAGATTGGCAGTGAGGGGTGAAGTTTACCTGCCGAAATCACAGTTTTCTTCTATCAATGCCCGTCAAGAGGAACCCTACGCCAACGCTCGCAACCTGGCGGCAGGCACTTTGCGGCGGGTAAAAAGCCGTGAAACTGCCGAAGTTCCCCTGCACATTTTTTGCTATGAAGCGTTTTTTTTAGCTTGGCCGGGGCAAACTCTGCCCTCTGGTCATTTAGAAGCATTGGCAGCGTTGAAAACGTTGGGGTTCCCAGTAAACGCCCCTATCGCGGCGCTGTCTCCCGAGGGACAGTTTACGGGTGTCCAGCGCCACTCTCTCGAACTTCTGAGCTGTCGGGGTATCCCTTATGCTGAGTTAGGTCCTCTCGTCGAGGACCAAACCCGCCAGCGGCCGACCCTTGACTGGGATATCGATGGCTTGGTGCTTAAAGTGGATGCCTTAAACCTTCGGGAAGAGCTGGGTGCCACAGAACACCATCCTCGGTGGGCGATGGCCTACAAGTTTGAATCGCCTCAAGGCGAAACTAAGGTAGAAGAGATTACGGTGCAGGTGGGCAGGACGGGACGAGTGACCCCGGTGGCGAGGGTGTCACCAGTGGCGGTGGGCGGCAGTACCATTACTTTTGTGACCTTACACAATGAGGGTTTTATTGAAGGCCTGGAACTCAATATCGGTGATATCGTGGCAATTTCTCGACGGGGAGACGTGATTCCTGCGGTAGAACGAGTGGTTGAAAAGCTAACTCCTGGCACCTGGAAATTTCCTGAGTTTTGTCCGTCGTGCGGTTCCTGCTTGCGAAAAGAAGGTGCCCATGCCTTTTGCCCCCAACCAGATTGCCCCGATCAAAAGCGTTATCGACTCATTTTTTTTGCTGGCAAGGATCAAATGGATATTGAAAATCTTGGCCCTGAAACGGTCGATACTCTGATTTCGTTGGGCTTAGTGAATGATCCTTCGGACTTTTTTACCTGCGATTACGATAAACTTCTTGACGTTGCTGGCTTTGGCCCCAAAAAAGTCGAGCTCATTCGTGCCGGAGTCGAAAAAGCCCGAAAGCAACCTTTTGTGCGAGTTTTGACGGCACTGGGTATACCCGACCTTGGTCCCAAACTAGCCCAGTTGCTAATTGAAGCTGGGCTAAAAAGCTACGCAGCTTTGCGGGAGGCTCTTGAGAATCGAGCCCAAGAACTGGTTAACCTGCCAGGAGTCGGTGAGAGAACCGTTGAAAGTCTCAAACTTGGACTATTGAAACCCAGCGTCAGTAGGCTGATCGACAAGTTGACGCAAGCCGGTTTGGTGATGGAAGCTCAGGCTCCTCGCGGTCCCGAAAATACAGCCTTTGCCGGTACAGTCTGGTGTGTGACGGGTTCCTTTGAAAAGTTTCAACCTCGTGCCCTCGCCGAAGAAGAAATTCTCAAAAGGGCGGGCCGGGTAGTATCGGCGGTAAGTGGAGCGACTACTCACCTTCTAGCGGGAAGCGGAGCGGGAAGTAAATTGCAAAAAGCGCAAAGTTTAGGCGTAAGGGTGGTTAGTGAGCAGGCTTTTCTGACGGCACTGGCACAAGAGCGTGTACCCGGGCTTTAAGTTCAGGCAGGAGTTCGGCTTCAAACCACGGATTCCGTTTCAACCAGCTTTGGTTTCGGGGCGAAGGGTGAACGAGCGAGAAAAATTATTGGGGAAGAGCTTTGAAGTTTTTTTCGGTTTCGGTCAGATTGCTTGCCTTACCCAGGTAAAACCGTTGAGCTCAGATTCCTACGGGAAGAATGAGTTGGATATGGGGTAGGGCTTACAAAAATCTCGTCTGCCATAGTGGGGCACCTTCAGGCCGAGGGGGAGGTCTCCCGCTTTTCCTCGATCGGGGTAGCAAAGCCCCATAGGAATGATAGCGATGTGGGATTCGTCATAGAAAACCTCACCGCTGCCAGTCTCTTCCTTGAGTTTCAAAAATTCTGGAGAAGGTAGTGAACTTCGCACCACGAAATCCGTTTAATGCTGACGAAAAAGCTTGACAACCCGATTTTGTGTGCAGACCTTTGCGGTAAGGAGTTCTTATGAAAAGTATCTTCGGAATTACCGCTGGCGTTCTTGTTGTTCTTTTGGGGGCCTCATGTTCCCAAGCCCCGAAACAGAAATCTCAGCCTGTCGCAAAACCAGTCTACCATGCATACCTGACCCTGTTGACGGGAGACATGACAGGAAAACCCGGTTGGCCGCAACTTCAACCGGCAGATTTTACCCTACCTGCGGATTCCGACGTCATCTTAACTATCACCAGTTATGGAGATGATAGTGCCACGGTCTCGGCCCCCTATGACAAAGTGATGGGGACAAAAGACGGGCAGGAATTAGTTAATGGACAAA
This sequence comes from bacterium, assembly GCA_021781625.1. The sequence goes on along the minus strand of JAJXWL010000019.1, from coordinate 8,332 downwards.
CTGTGAGCTCCGTGCCGTTGAAGCAAATCGCGCATACCTTTTCAATCGATGCGCTTAAGCTGAACTTGCCTATACCTGCCGTTCAGCACCACAAAGGGCCGGTCGTTCCTGTAGTTGTTGTAGCCGAGATTCATACCCCCGCTTCAGGCACTCAAACCTGGCAGTGCTATGCCGCATGCGGTACCGGGAAATCTGGTTGGGACGGATCGATGGTGACTGACGGATACATGACGGGCAAGGTGACCTTTTCGAATCAGTAGAAATTGACGTCTAACGCTCTCCGTGCGAAAATCTTCTTATGCACCGAGATCGCCGGGGAGCTTGGACCGAAGAACTCTGGGAACAAGTCAGAGTTTCTCACCTGTCCACCCTCTACCTCAGTGGTGTTTCTTCCCGTGATGTTCGTAGTGAACTTGCCCTTTTGGCACACGACTATGGTGTGATATGGTGGGATCTTTCACTTTCTGACAAAACGGATGAACCCTACGAGCCTCTTTTAAGTCTGGCTCATTTATGCGTTGAAGAGCTGTCAACGGTTCAGCGCGAGGATCTTTTAAGGTCAGCGATTTATCCTCCCCTTTTGCCACTTTTTCAGTTACCGCTTCATCAAACCCTACCACTCTGGCACTTGTTAGAGCCTCCCCCTTTTGAAGAACAAGATTATCATGCCACTCGTCAGGAGTCCTCAGTCGAAAAATTCCTCAGGTTGTCTTTGAGTCAGAATTCCCAGACACGTTGGATTTTGTTTCCCGATGCTGTGACTTTGCCTTATTCGACCTTAAGTATCCTGATCCAACGAAAAGATGAACCTGCCGGTGCTGTTTTTGTGATCCCTTCCGGACGGGGGCCAGCGGACCTTGAAGCAGAAATTAGGGCACCGTTTCTTGCTAAACTAAAAAATAAAGCTCTTGTAAAGAATTTTTCGTTTGAAGAAGGAACTTCCGAATTTTCCTCCGACCTTAATAACATTAACGTTGGCAAAAAAAATAGCCTTGAAGACATTCAGCGGTTTTTAGCGTGGAGATTATGGCCCGATGCTCGCCGAATCATCGAGCGTAACGAACGTGTTCAACAAGAGGTATGGAACGCTGATCAACATTTTTTTTGGCAATGCGCTAAAGCCGAGCTAAATTGGGGGGAGGGGTTAATCGACCAAGCCCTGTTCAATTTTCAGTCGTTATTTTCCCGATACCAAAAGCCTTCGATTGAAAATCAGAACGATAACACTTCGCTGGTTTTGGCTTTACGAATCGCACAAGCTTGTTTTCATCGGGCGCAGTGGGAAAAAGCGAAATCGTATGCGCTATTAGCGCTCTCCCTCGCTCAGGGGCAGAATAAGGGGTTCCAGCTCCAAGCGCGCGAAGTGCTTCTTTTGATTGATCAGGAAAATTTTTGTTTAGAAGAAGGCCTTTGGAAGCAAACTTACCAAACCCTTTTGAGCGACGCCCAAGAATTGGGTTGGGCTAATACCTTGTCTTACTGGTTTTCGCGTCCCGATCGTTTTAGTCCTCAGACAGAATGGTCAGCAGTAAAGTTCTACCTCCACAAGGCCGAGGTTTGGGCGCAAGCCCAAGATAACACTTTTCGTTTGGCAGAGGCTTATCACGCTCAGGCCTTGGTTCATATAGCGCATGGTGGGAATTCTTCGGTGACCCCTTTTTACCAAAAAGCCGAACGACTGTTTCAAAACCTTGGTAGCAATCTCAAGTTATCGCAATTGCAGAATGGTTTTGGCTATTTTTACCTTCAAATAGGGCGCTTTCGGTTGGCAGAAACCTACTTTAGGCGGGCTTACGGAACGGCCACTCGAATAAGAAATGTTCACGAAAGTGCTATGGCACTCCGCAATTTAGGGTTGCTGTATGTTTTTTGTGGATTTTTTTCAGAAGCAATCCCGTACCTCGAAGAGCTCAAAAGCATTGTTGAAGAATTTGGCTTAGAATCCTTGTCGTATCATACCAAAGAGGGTGTAGATGTTTTATTGGCTTTAGCGTACGCCCATGTTAGCCGAACACGCTTTTTAAGCCTCTTTCACCGCCTCTCCTCAGGAACTCTGGAAACACTCGGGCATCGTTCAATGCCTATCGAGGATAGGTTTTACTTGCTTATCGTCAGGGCGCATGAGGCGCATTTTCGTAATGAAATACCATTGGTCCGCCAGGCAATGGACGAAGCGGAACTCGTTGTGAAGGGACTTCCGAAAGGCTTAAGGTTCTTGTTGGCCTTGTTTTTAAACGAATATGCTGAGTTCTTTCCAAAGGAAGCGAAGCCAGTTGGTAACCTGATGACTCGGCCGCGGCCGGTCGTTGATTTTCGCCTCATTCATGAAGCTTTTGACCTGACACGAGTCTTGATGGATTGGCAACAGCGGGTCCAAGAATTGGACTTTTTGAGTGCTGTTCAAAATTTGTTTCAGCAAAAACGCTCAGAGCGAGAGCTATTGAATCGCGCTTTAGACCTCATCCACCTAAGTTTTCCCCTTGATCTTTCTTGTGTTCGCCGGGTCATGCGTAGGGGCAAGGTTTGGGCCCAACGTCAACCAGATTTGTGGAGTGCCTTAGATCAGCAGTGGCTGACCGAAACCTTAGATACCTGTTTGGTTCAAGGGGATTTCTGGCGTCACGAAAGTTTAGAAAAAGACCAACGGTCAAACGTTCATTTTACTCACCTTATCCAAATTGTGACGTTTGCCCCTCGTGCCTCTCGGTGGCAATTCTTTTTTGGGGCAAGCAGGGGACCCCTAACGATCAAGGATTTTACAGCCCTGGGTCTGGCCTGTCGTTTACTAGCGACGGCCTTAGACAAGAGTGAACAGGAGCGAGACTTGGCCGATTTTGCGCGGAAAGTTGAAGAAAAAAACTTGAAGCTTTATGAGCAAGCTAACCATGACAGCTTAACTGGGTTATATAACCGCCAATTTCTGTTGCATAAACTTGATGCCGAAATTCACAGGCTTCAACGTTACCCCACAGTGGGAAGTGGTCTTGCGTTATTGTTTTGGGATCTTGATCACTTTAAATCTTACAACGACCTTTTCGGTCACGCGGCTGGTGATGTAATTTTACAGTCTGTCGGATCAATGCTTTTGTCTTTAGTGCGAAACTGCGATGTCGCAGCCCGCTTTGGTGGCGATGAATTTGTCCTTCTTCTCCCTGAAACCACCGAAGACGGAGCACTCCGGGTTGTCGAAAGATTTTTCTCGGTCTTTGCCCATGGTTTAAGCTTGCACCACCAATTGGAAGCGTTTTTAGGGCACCCCATCGTCCCGCCGGAACCCTCGTTAACATGCTCGGTTGGTATTGCAATTAACTATCCCCACGCGTTATTAAGGGCCGATGAACTTCTTGGGAAAGCCGATGAGGCACTCTACCAGGTGAAGCGCTTGGGAAAAAACGGAGTTATGGTTGCTGGAGAAGAACAAGTTAGGATAATCCAAGGTAAGTTAGACTAAATTGTAACCCATCTCTGCCTAGCAACTTGACAGTTTTCGTGAGATGATTGCACACTGTTCGTGATAACTTGCATAATTAAGATCGAGGCGCTTGCTATGGAAATCTCAAAAATACTCAAAAAAAACGCTTTTGTTTACGCTGTCATTCTAGGCCTGGTTAACATTACTATTTTAGGGATTTTGTTTTTCGAAGGATCGTTGCCAATTTTGTGGGCAGTCTTGCTTTTGGGAATACTATCATCGATGGGGCTTTCTCTTTTCCTGGCGAAAACCAATCAGCGTATCGCCAAGGGGCTTCGCCAAGAAATCCTCGTTAAGCTGGATTCTCTTCGTTATGGCATTCTGAGAATGGGGCAGGGCGATTTGACCTTTCATGCGGCTCCACCCGACGACCAACGAGTATGGTCGAGCCCGCAAGCTAGCAAGCAAGATGATTTTCGCTTGTTACAAAATGCTGTTGACACCTGTTTGCTTGATTATCGAGCCCTAACCCGTGACCCTCTTAAAAGGATTGCATTTTTTGGGCCCGATTCTACGAAAGAAGGGATGGCTTGCGCTCAAAAAATGGCCCAGCTGGTCGGAAAAGGCAAAATCGCGGTGCTTAGTGATAACCCCATAGCAAATGGGGTATCGGGAATGCGCACCAAGGGCTTTTTGGAAGAACTTTCCGAACATTACCCTGGCCTAGCAGTTGTGAAAGTAGCTCAAGTCTTTGAAGATTCGGCGCTTGCCACGACAGCGCTAAAAGAAATTCTTGAATCTGCTCCCGACCTCCAAGGTTTATATTTGACTGAGCCGACTCATATTGGAGCACTTGTTCCCCAATTAAAGCTCAAGAACTTGGCGGGAAAGGTCAAGATCGTGGTGCATGACCTCACACCTGAGATGACACCGTTTGTGTCGTCAAACTTAGTGTCGGCAGTGCTACACCAAGACCCCTTTGCCCAAGGAAGAGACCCCTCCATTCGTATTTTTCAACACATCGTTGAGGGCTGGGTTCCTGAAACTATTCAGTTGGTACCCCCCATGGAGTTCATTGAGGCTCAGAATTTATCGGAGTTTTGGCAACAAGGAAAGGGTTGGGTTGAGTCCGAGGCTCGGGCAGCCCGTCGTGTAAAGCCGAAAAAAAAGGCAGAGCGTCCGCTTAAAATCGCGGTTATTAGTTTGGATGTTAACGATTTTTGGTTTCAAATCAACGAAGGTGCCAAAGCCGCGAACCAAGAGCTAAAACCGTGGGGGGGCGAGGTGAAGCTGATAATCCCACCCCGTGTCCCTGACGCACAGGGTAACCCTCAAATTGATCTATCAGAAAGGACTATGCGGCCTCTTTTTGAAGCCCTGATCCAAGAGGGGTATTCAGGAATTGCGACTTACTGCTTCACGCCAGACCTTGTCACCTTGGTCAATGACGCGGCCCAGCGCGGAGTTACCGTTATAACTTACAATGGGGAACTCAACTGCTTACGCTCAAACATCGCTGATATTTCGTCAAGTTTGACTAAGCTCCTTCCTTATATAGGAAGTCTAACCGAGATTTCGGGAAAAACCTTGCAAGAATTGAACTCGGTTAAAGAGCAGGGCGAGTCTGTTGCCTCGGGGGCCCAAGCTGAACATCAACGAGTGGCTGAAACCTACGAGGTTTTGCAGAATTTTCGTGGCGCCGTAACAAGTATCAGCGAAGAGTCGCGGCAAAGTTTGGCCCAGGTTCAAACGGCTGTAACTGCTGTCGGAGTAGGGAAAACCTCGTTGACCGAGATCACTGATGCCCTACAGGAAGTTACGCAAACGATGGACTTCGTTGCTCAAACTGGCGAGGAACTTCAAGAACGTTCTCGGCAAATCGATGAGGTCGTCCAAATGATCAAAGATTTTGCCGATCAGACCAATGTTCTTTCTATTAACGCCTCTATTCAGGCCGCAAGAGCAGGAATTCAAGGCCATGGCTTTGCGGTTGTCGCGCTTGAGGTCCGTCGGTTAGCCGAGAACAGTCAAAAGGCTGTTAATGACATCCAGTCTAGGGTGTCGGCCTTGCAAAAAGAAATCGATGCCGTGACCCAACAAATTCAAAGCGGGGTCAGTCGGTTAGGTGGTGCACAAAAAGCTGGGCAAGCAACCGAGAAAGTCTTTGAAGAGATTCAAAAAAAGGCTGATGACGCCCATCAAGCGATTAGACGAATCGCCGGCGCAGTGGAGCCACTTCAAGAAGAAACAGACGTGCTTCGTCAAGCGCTGTCGGCCGTTCAAGGTGTCGCTCAAGGCAATCAAACCGTCGCGATTACCTTGCGCGATTCTGCAGATCAAATTGAACACGATGCCCGAAAAGCCGACGAAATAGCAGGCTTTATTCGCCAACGAATTACGGCAGAGTTCGGGGTACTGCGCAAGATCACAGCGATCGAAGATCTGAATTGACTTTTTGGCTCAAGGAGGCAAGCTTGCCCTCAAAGCCTTTGATGATCGGTCTACCGGTGCAAACCTGCGTTACCCGTTAGTTTCAGAACTTAAGCAGTTATATTGTGAAGCCTTTTACGGAACAAAACCCCTCGGAACAAAAAAGCTGGTCTGAGTCGGGCTAGCGGTAAACAGCCCAGGCGGTGGACAAGAGTGTTTCCGGGTCGGAGCATTCTGCCGTCCACCCCAAATGCTGTTGGGCTTTTTTCGATGAGGCTAGAACCTCTGCGGGGTCACCAGGACGTCTGTCCGTCACTTTGACTGGTATAGGCCTCCCGGTGACGCGGCGAGCGGTTTCAATAATCTCGAATACCGACAAGCCCTTTTCCGAGCCTAAATTGATGGTAAAGCCCTTGTCGCCCGCCGCAAGCTTTTCTAGCCCTAAGACATGAGCCCGCGCTAAGTCCGAAACGTGAATGTAGTCGCGTACTCCTGTGCCATCGCGAGTGGGGTAGTCTTGACCGTAGACCTCAATGACGCTTCGCCTTCCAGCAGCCACTTCGAGGACCCGAGGAATCAAGTTTTGCGGGTTAACTTCTTGGCCTGTAACCCGGCCCGCCCTGTCGTAACCAGCGGCGTTAAAGTAGCGGAGAATCCCGGGGCGTAAACCTTTGAGGCGGGCATACCACCCCAGCAGTCGTTCGACTTCGCACTTGGTAAATCCGTAAAAGTTTTGGGGGTCTAAGGGGTGCTCTTCATCGACGGGCAAGTACAGCGGCTCGCCGTAGACGGCCGCAGTGGACGAGAAAACCAGATTGTAACAGCCAGCCCGAGTAAGCGCTTCGACTATGTAGAGGGCGGCCGCCAAGTTGTTTCGGGCATACTTTCCTGGGTCTTGCATGGACTCGCCCACCGCTTTGGCCCCGGCTAAAAGGACAGCGGCCTCAGGGTTGGTCTTCATAAGCCGTTCAGCCGCGCCAGGGTCACTCAAGTCGGTTTCAATAAGCTCACAATCGGTAGGGAGGTTTGAGCGTAACCCTGTCGATAAATTATCGGCTACGGTAACCAGATGGTCCGCGTCGCGGAGGGCCCAGACGACATGACTGCCAATATACCCGGCCCCACCCGCGACTAAAACCCGCATTTTACCATCCTGATGTCGAATTTTTATATTGGTTGTAAACCGAGGCTACATAGCTGTCAATCGTCGATGTACTGTTTGGGTTTCCAATATTGTTTACGGCCGCATTGGTGTAGGGGTCACTGATGTTTACCCCGGTTATTTGGCCATCAACCCCAAAGTACCCTAGCTGTGTGCTGTAGCTTGCCGGGAGCTGTGAACCAATCATGACGCTTGCCGAGGGGGATTCTGTGGCGGCCTGTGACCCGTTGGGGTTAATGGCCGAAAGGTTTGTCAACGATTTGTTCAATTTGCCATCAATGTAGAGACGCAGGTAATGATTGCCATTGGTTACGTCCCAGACGCCAACCAAATAGTACCACTGCTTGATACGCAGTTTCGTGGTACTCAGAACTTGATCATAATTGTTAGGACTGGCGTCAACAATCATGGTGATCTGTCCGTTACCGTTCCAGCCCTGCAACGAGTAGCCTTCATCCGAAAAGTCAACCTTGGTCCCATAGTGCACAATTCCCATGGTATTCGTTAGCTTGTTGAGATAAACCCAAGCTTCGACCATGCCGGACTTGCCCAGATTAAAGGAGGGTACATTGGGGGAAGAGCTACCTACCACCTGTTGGCCGTTAAAGGAATAAACAGGACTGGTGCTAGCCGAGGTACCTGTTAAATTGGTGGGGGGAGTCGAAGTTGTCGTGGGTACAGTGGCCGCACCTTCAACGATCGAGGTGTAGACCTGAGCCAAAAAGGTGGAACCGGACACCACTGTTGGCGAAACTAAGGGGAGAACACCGGCACTTCCCGTGGTCAAGGCATTGCGGGTAAAGAGCAAGCTTGTAGGATCGGTAGACGTCGAAGCATCAACATTAGCCGTAGGAGTGGTGTAGAGTGTCCCGGCTATCCAGCCCGACAGGTTGACGTAGTCGGTGTTCATCTGCTGAAGGTAAAAGTCTTGTTGCCCGGTAACGTTGATGACCCGCGTCTGCATATATTTGGTCACGGTAGCTTGCGTAAAAACCGCCTGTTTATTAACGACTGGCCACGAGGTTTCTTCTCTCAGGACAGACTCGGCTAGGGTTTCGAATGAGGAACCGCCTTGCAGGCGAGTCAGGGTCTGAGCATAGGTGCCCCCTGTGCCGGTAAAGTTTGACAAGGTTTTTTCAAAGCTCACACTGGTGGCATTGAGAGTCGCTCCGTTATTCACGTATTGCTCGGTGTAGTAGCGAATTCCGACAATGGTCTGTGAGGTACTTCCTTGCCAAAACCAAAAGTTGGGGTTGGTGGCAGGGTGAGTTTCATAGACGACAACCGAAGAATAATTGATGGTTGGGTCAGTTGAAGCCGCAGGAACA
>JAJXWL010000208.1 GCA_021781625.1 bacterium | reverse complement strand
AGCCCATTTCGGCTAAAGACGAAATCAATTCCGCCTCGGGGCCTCCTGAGACCGGAGAATCGTCTAAAAGGAGTTTGCCTTTCAAAGCCAAGATCATTTTCTGAGCAGTCTTTAGACCTACGCCGGGAACTTTCGACAACAAGGTCGCATCGCCAGCTTCTAGCGCCGCCGCAAACTGCTGGGGGGCGAGTCCAGATAAGCACTTTAGAGCCAATTTGGGGCCAACTCCCGAGACTTTGAGTAAATCTAAAAACAAGGCCCGTTCTTGGACCTGAGCAAAACCAAACAGCTTCATCGTGTCTTCGGTATGCTGTAACCAGGTATAAACTTTGATGCGGTTCCCCACGGAAGGCAACGTATCGAGCGTAGAGCGGGGAACAGCAATATCCCACTCCATATCGCCTACCAGCAAAAAAATCGACTCGAGGTTTTTTCGAGTTAACTCACCTGTTAAGCTATTCCACATAACGAGCTCCGATGAAGATGACAAACCGCGACAGCCAAGGCGTCTGCCGCATGGTCAGGACGAGGAATCTCAGGCAGGCTCAACAAAAAGCGAATCATTTCCTGTACCTGGTGTTTTTCGGCTTTTCCGACGCCGACCACAGCCGACTTGATTTGAGTCGGGTCGTATTGGCCAACGGCCAGCTGGGCTTGCGCAAAGGCTAACAAAAGAACGCCCCGAACTTCAGCGACCGGCAAAGCACTTGAGACGTTCTTCATAAAGTAAAGCTTTTCTAAAGCGGCTTGCTCAGGTGAAAACTGTTGGACCAAGGCTTGAATCTCGTCATACAGAAACTTCAATCGCTCTTCGGGCGGTGTCCCCGCTTTGGTGGTGAGTACACCATGCGCCACATGGGAAAGCCGGCCCCGTTCACTTCTGACTACCCCCCACCCTAAGGAAGCCAAACCGGGATCGACTCCCAAAACAATCATTCTTCGGCGTCGTCGAGCACGCTGGTGTCGAGGTTGTGGTACACATGCTGAACGTCGTCGTTTTCTTCGAGACGATCAATCATACCCATGACTTTCTCGGCGGCTTCTTTGTCGATCGAAACCCGGCTCATGGGGATCAAGCTCACCTCGGCCATTTCGGTCTGAAGGCCCTTATTTTGAAAGGTCTCAAGGACTTTTGAGAAATCTTCGGGAGAAGTCAACACTTCGATCGAGCCCCCCGACGACACCACGTCTTCGGCCCCCGCGTCCAAAGCCAGTTCCATGATCTGATCTTCCGTGAACTTTTCCCCGTCAAACACGATAGACCCTTTGCGTTCAAAAAGCCGGGTCACGGCACCAGCAGTAGCCAGACTGCCGTTGGCCTTGTTGAGAATCATACGGACATCCGCTGCCGTACGATTCTTGTTATCGGTTAGGGTTTCAATCAGAACCGCCACGCCGCCGGGAGCATACGCTTCGTAGTTGAGTTCGACAAACTCTTGGCCATCCATTTCCCCAGCGCCTTTTTTAATGGCTCGGTCAATGTTGTCTTTGGGCATATTGGCCGCTTTGGCCTTCATAACCACCATTTTTAGACGGGCATTACCTTCGGGGTTGGAGCCGCCCATGCGGGCCGCCACCATGATTTCCTTGATGATCTTGGTAAAAATCTGACCCCGTTTGGAGTCGAGGGCTTCTTTTTTTCGTTTAATCGTGGCCCATTTGCTATGACCGGACATGACTTCTCCCTATTCTGTGTGGGTTCTTACCGTTCTACCAAACTTGTTCCTTGTCGTCAACGTCGAGCTCGGCAAAGGCACTGCGAAGCAACTCATCTTGCCAGCAACGGACTTCTGGCTTGAGGGTTAGCGCCTGACGTGTTTCGTAAAACCACGAAGCGTAGCGTTTCAACGTTTCAGATAAAGCCTGCTCCCAAGGGTGTACGCTAAACCGATCCCACTGCTGACGCGACAGCCCTGTCGACAAACGAAGGCCCAGTAGCAAGGCTTCTTTGCGGCAATCTAACGGAGTTAACACTTCGGTTTCTTGCTCAGTAAAAAAATCCACGGGATGGGTGCCGAACGTTCGGCGCCGCCACCTCGGACCAACAGGAGTGTTTTGTACGGGGTAAGTCGAGACGGCACCACTCCCCAGGCCTAGGTAAGGCCTTTGTTCCCAGTAACCTCGATTGTGTTGGCATTGCGCTCCGGCTTGGGCAAAGTTGGCCACTTCGTACCACTCGTACCCGCCCTCCTGCCATTTTTCACGAACGGCCTCCCAGGCCAGATCTTCGGCCTGGCTTTCCCGAAAAGTCCGCGTCAACAAGGTGCCCGGCTCCCAAGATAAGGGATAGGCAGAAAGGTGATGCGGCTTCCAACTGAGGGCTTGTAGGGCGTCTTGGACTTGAAGTTCGGGAGTTTGGTACGGAAGCCCAAGAATGAGATCGAGAGAAAACTGACCGCGCCAAACGGATTCCAGCAAGTCTTGTGCCTTGTCTAAAGATTTTCGAGAGCACAAACGTCCCACGGCTTGCCGTACTGGGTCCTCAAAACTCTGAATTCCTAACGAAAGCCTTGTGCCCCCTTGGTCTTGGACAGCATCCAGCCACGACGAAGATAAGGATTCGGGGTTAGCTTCAAAGGTTATTTCTGCCTGGGGCTGTAGGTAGGGTTTTACTGCGGTCAACAACGTCGAGACCTCGTCCGGCGACAACACGGAGGGGGTACCGCCCCCCACATAAAGGGTTGAGAAACGAGGCCACACCCCTGATTCCCCTTCTAAGCGAAGAGCACCTAGCACGGCCTTGAGCCAGGCTTGACGTATCTCAAGGTTGGCTTTCGTGCTAGAGGGAAAGGCACAATACGCACATTTAGAATGACAAAACGGCACATGGAGGTACAGGCCGGCGTGAGGTTCCCCCAGAACTGGCAGGGTTAGAGTCCCCCGAAATCCTTCAGCGGCCAATATTTTAAGAGCGCAATGCCTTTGATGGCACTCCGCTTGACCACCCCCCAAGTCCGCGAGTCCGAAGCCTGGGAACGGTTATCGGCGAGAACAAAATACTCGTCGTTCCCTAGGGTGATTTCGGTTTGTGTCCCCGAAAGGGGGAAGTTGGGGCGCCAAGAATCGGGGAGCACACTATCTTTTAAGCTATAGATTTTTTTTGACAATTCGTACTCGCTTAAGAAGTACGGCTTACCGGCGGGTTTGACCGAGGCGGTAAAATTGTCCATGCGGACAGTATCCCCTGGGAGAGCAATCACGCGGCGGAGGGTATAAGCTTGGTCCCACGGTTTGCTTAGGTTTTTTTCTAGCGATACCTGATTCAAGGTCACGAACCTCAGGAATTCGTCAGCCGCAGATACCCAAGGGGAAGCCGGGGTGTGATAAGCCGGTACGACTAAAACCAGTTCGCCCCGTTGCGGTCCCTGCCAACCCGGTAGGCCAAAGGGTAAAAAGGGTAAGTTATTGGTCCCCAGCGGTAGGGGGCTCACTAAAACGGCGTCACCGCTTTTTAAAGTGGGTTCCATGGTGGAGGACTGCCACAATACGGTACGCAGGACCTCGGCATTCACAAAAAGATACCCATAGTAGACCAAAAAAACCGTCAGAATTACCCGAAAAATTCTCTTGCGGTTGCGTTTTTGGGTGGTATACGAGCGGTAGCGGCTAAAATTCGAACGGTTTGCCATTAACGAATCTCCCCAAAACGGTACAGAGGCCAATACCGGAAGGCGGCTTCACCGAGGATCTTGTTAGACGGAACGGGACCAAAGTAGCGACCATCCTTAGAATTATCGCGGTTGTCACCCAAGGGCAACAAATA
>JAJXWL010000018.1 GCA_021781625.1 bacterium | reverse complement strand
TCGCCACACCAAAGTACTTATCACCAGTGCCAAATTGCACCGCTGCGGTTTCCTCATCGGGGTTATTCATAAAGTTGACAAAGCGTTTCAGAATATCCGGATCAAACTCCAAAGTATTCTTGATCGTGTAGCGGTATTTTTCATTTTCTTCTTTTTTGAACATGTGCATGAACGCCGAGTTGTAAACCCGGTGCATTCCCAGTGTTCGAACAAAATACCCTTCCATCATCCAGAAAGCTTCGGCTAGTAATAACGTGTCCGGCACTTCGGCCGCAACACGGTCCACGACTTCACGCCAAAATTCTACAGGCATAGCTTTGTCAAAGTCTTCACGGGTTAACCCATGCTCTGCTCTGGTCGCAATATCCCCCCCAGAACCTGGTTGAGGGAACCACAAACGCTGTATGTGCTTTTTGGCCAGTGTCATGGCAGCATCAAACCGAATGATGGGGAAGTTTCTCGCCACATGGAGAACGACTTGAATGACCGCCTCTCGTAACTCTGGGTTCAAGTAATTGAGTTGTGCCGTATCGTTCCACGGCATAGAAGTTCCATCGTTTCCATGGTAAATAAAGCGAACTCTGCCATTGCGTTTATCCCGATGCAGGAAAACCACCGCAGCATCTGAACGCTCATAGTAATGATCTTCTAACTTCACCTCTAAGGAAGAGTCTTGGCTTAGATCCGCACCGCCGAAGGTATAGTTCGGGAAAGGACATTGATCAAGTTGCAGAAACCAATCCGGATGCTCAGAAATCCAACGACTATCCATGGCGGTATGATTTGGAACCATATCGCTAGCAAGGCGAATTCCTCGTTTACGACATTTCTCTCGCAAAACACCAACAGCATTCCAACCACCCAGTTCCCCTGCGATGTCATAGTCATATAACGAGTAGGCTGAAGCTTCTGCTTCAGGATTACCGCACATTTGTTTGATTCGCTTCGATGCTTTGGAGCGTTCCCAAAGACCGATCAACCATAATGCGTTAAAACCTCTTCGCGCAATCAGATCAATTTCCTCGTCAGGAACCTGATCCAAGGTGCGAATATCACGCTCATATTGTTTCGAAAGCTGATCCAGCCAAACCAGGGTGCTCTTGGCAAGTAAAATCACCCTCGGCATCCACTCCTTATCCATACTGAAACGTTCAGGCTCATCATCCAAACCGCCAAAGCTGAGTGATGAGTCATATCCTTCAGACTTTAGGCCACCGCCTTTCCAAAATAATCGTTCTTCTTCTTTCATGAAGTCCAAAGAGCCCAACAGCTTCATGAGGAATTTTCCTAAAAGCAGACCCCACCGTTCCCGGATATACTGCAACTGTCCATAAAGAGAAAAGGGAACGGCAACGGCTGGGCTTCTCAACATTTCGACCAGAGTCAGATGATCCGGTCCAAACACAGGAAGTTCCGAAAAGAATTTTTTCAGAGTCTCTATAAAAGTGGTGTAAGAGGTTGTGCTGCGTAAATCACGATCATCAAAAAGTTCTAAGTAAGGCCCAAAGGCAGGATTAGCGTTGGCAAGCCAGAGCATCAGGATTTCTTCGAGGATCATTTCCCGGTGTGAAATCGAATTTGTTTTTCCTGCCAAGAAATCAGCCTCGGAGATTTTCCCTTGGTAAACCTCCACATTGGGAAACAAGTGGACAAACCTCATCAACACTTCGTCGGTGGCTTCCCGTCCCAACTCTAGGGTGATGGAATCTAGACAGCGTGCGAAAACATCCTGTCCCATTTCTTCCCGATAAAGTTGGGCAACATAGTGAAGAATTTCATCAATCAAACCCATGGCATTGAGCTGGCCGGGAAGAATGGCTTTTTCGGGATTACGAGCCAAGTCTTTTTTGTCGTTCATGGACTTAGCAAACACCCGTGTGGCTAAGTAGTTGGGGAAGACTACGTTACCCGTTAAAGAAAACAAGCTTTGGTCGAAGTTGTAAAGATTTCTTGCCTGACGTGAAATATGAAATTCCATCGTCACGTTTCGACCTGTGGAACAACTCCCCTTTTCAAGGGCAGTCAAACGAAGGGTGAACGGCATAGAGCCTCCTTAGATGCCATGTTTCCGGGTATTCAACAAACCCTGCATCGAGCTGAGAAAAGTTTGGGATGACAACAAGTCCTCTAGGGAGGGCTTCATTCGGTAAGACCAATTGTGAGGCGACACGGTACCTGGCACGTTGATTCTTTCTTGTAAGGGGTCAGCCTCGAGAAACGCAGGTTCTAATACGAACCAATCTTGTAAAGGTACAATGCACAGCCGGGATTGCGTCGTGAGTAATCCTTCAAAAAATCGTCTAGCCGTCACCGGAGTAAAATCTCCCTCTAAAGGTTCAATACCAAGTGCAGAACAAACACGGTGGTCAGGTTCTTCTGACCACCATTGGCGAAGGGTTGAGGTATCATGCACGGAAGGAGTGGTAACAGAAAGGTCGATATAGGACTGCACAGGGTAATAGGGTTGTCCTGGAGCATCCCAGTTGCGAGCCCAGCGTAAGACACGAAGACTGAGAATTTCCAAATCCTTTAAGACCCCGGGAACACTGGGAGGAATGCTGCCGAGATCTTCCGCACAAACCAACATGTCCGAAGCATTCTTTAAAACATTGAGCAATTTGCGCCCTTCAGATTCCCAAAGTTTGAGCGAAGCTTCCCGGGCTTCATGAATCAAACGTTCAAAACTCCATCGTTCTTCTGTCGAAAGACTTTCATAGGCTCTTGAAGCATAGTAATACGGTGTCGGATAGAAATTTTCATCGATTTTCAAAAGAGTCCTATTTCTAAACCACATAAACAGCATAGTTTTGGCCTGGTCTGAAAGAGGTAAGGCCGCAATTGCTTTTTCTCCGTTCAAAGACTCGCGAAAGCGATAGAGATCTTCTTGCCCGACTTGTCGTAAAGCTACAGAAATGACTTCCTCCGCTTCTGCCGCAAGACGTTCACGAATTTCTATCCCAAAGATATGGGGTTCAGATAACCAAACTAAACGCCCTTCATCAAAACCTAAATTGCGTAACTGTTCACGGCGTAAGGGCTGGCTCGGACGAAAATATCCTAAATGACCAGAGAAATTATTTTGGGAAGAGACCCACAAACGGAAGAAACCCAAGACATGATCTATGCGGTAAGCGTGATAAAATTTGGCCGCATGCTGTAAGCGTTCCCGCCACCAGGCATATTGATCATGTGCCATCACGTCCCATCGAAAGGAGGGAAAACCCCAACTTTGCCCGTCAGGGTTTTCACCATCTGGAGGTGACCCTGCTCGCCAGGTTAAATCAAAAATGTCGGGATGAGACCAGACGTCGGCACTGTCTTCGTTCAGTAAGATCGGAATATCCCCTTTGACGGCCACGCCCTCTAAATGGCAAGCCTGTGTCGCTGCTTGAAACTGCCTTTCCGAATGTATTTGAAGCCACACATAAAAGCCGGCTACCTCTTCATGTTCGCGAAAAAGTTGTTCGAGTTCTCCATCAGGTTCACGATGTTCTGGCCAGCTCTGCCAACCCGCATACTGGTATTGTGCTCGCAATGCACTAAAGACAACGTAAGCCAGCCCCCAAGATCGTTCTTTTAGCCAAGCGTCTCTTTCCTTTGTCCAGGATTTTTTGACTTTTGCTAGATCATATAATCGACGAAGTAAAGGAAGTTTTTTCTCTAAAACCAGATCTAACTGGGCACGAGGTAAGGGGTCCATCTCCTGTCGTAAGTTCTGAATTTCATCTTTCAGTTTGTCCGCTTCAGGCAGGTCAGCTATCCTGAGGTAAACTGGATGAAGCGCAAAGGCACTCAAGGCGTTATAAGGGGAAGTAGAGAAACCGGTATCATTCACCGGAAGCAACTGGATGACTTCTAAACCAGCTTGCGACGCAAACTTAGCCAATAACGCTAAATCCGGGTACTCCCCGATGCCAGTACTCTGGTTGGAACGCAGCGCAGACAAAGGAACACTAACGCCTGTTAAATAGGGGGACTCATGGAAAAACTTCATGAAAGAAAAACCTCCGATCAACCGTTTTCAAGTGCTTCACGACGGCGGATCTCATCGCGAACACGAGCCGCTTCTTCGTAATTCTCCTGAGCGACTAAAGACTCCAATTGCTCCTTGAGCCTAGCAAGGATTTGTTCTCCCTCTGGTTCAACGACCTCAGAAGGATCCGATTCTCCTGAAGAAGAAACAGCTTGTTGGAGTTGATCAATTTCGATACCAGCCTCTTGCACGAGCTCAGATTCAATCCAAATCGAACAAGAAGTTCTGACCGCTAAAGCCAACCCATCCGAAGGGCGAGCATCAATTTCCAACAACTTTCCGTCTTGTTCCAAAACCAAATTGGAGTAATAGGTTCCTTCCGAAAGGGTATGAATGACGACTCTTACCAAACGGGTATTAAGATCCCTCAACATATGAAGCATCAAATCATGGGTAAGAGGCCGAGGAATTTCCACTTCTCCCAGCCCTAACAAAATATTCTGAGCTTCTAAGGGACCGATAAAAATGGGAACAGCCTTTTCTTCTGTCAAAGGCTTAACCAAGACAGCATTCCCTTGATCCGTTTTAGCCACTGTCCAAATTTTGGCTTCCACCAGCATTACAATTCCCTTTTTGAAGAATTCTGCAGATAGTGAATCAACGTATCAAAGTCTACATAACCTTTCGCTAAAGCAATTTCGCCGAAGAGACGTTTATCGCCAGATTTTTGCAAAGATAAGACCTCTTGGCACTGTACGGAAGAGAGTACGCCGAGACGAACCAACCCTTCTCCGATTTTTTCTTGATAATGATTAGCAGGCATCTCTTTCACCTCCCGGTGCCTATGGAAATTACGTGATTTCGCCAACCTGGCTTGAATCTTGCGAACGAGGTCTGGTCGGGATAAGGTTAACTGTGCCACCCCAGAGTTCTGAGCCGCTTGTGCTACGGCTAAAGCGACCGCAAAAACAAGTGAGGGGTGAAACGGATGTGGTACCACAATGCCCTTGGAACGTTCTTCCGGGGGGACCAAGTCGGCAATCGCCCGAGCGGCGGCCAGTTTCATCTCTTGATTGATTTCTGTGGCCTGAACATCCAAGGCCCCGCGAAAAATTCCTGGAAAGGCCAAAACATTGTTGATTTGATTCGGAAAGTCCGACCGTCCCGTAGCCACAATTTTGGCACCTGCTTTCAGTGCGACTTCGGGGAGGATTTCAGGGTCAGGGTTGGCTAGGGCAAAAACGATCGGCTGGGGAGCCATGAGAGCAATCCATTCAGGCTTTAAAACTCGAGGAGCACTGACACCAATAAAAACGTCCGCTCCTGTTAAGGCTTCAGGTAACGCCCCGCGGAGCTGACGGGGGTTACAGGCAAGAGCTAAATCCCGCATGGCCGAAGAGATGTTTTCTGCAGACTCTTGAATGATTCCTTCGCGGTCACAAACCACCACATCGGTGACCCCGGCATTGAGGATCATTCGAGAGATTGCCGTTCCTGCCGATCCGGCACCATTGACTACCACTCGAAGAGACGGAAGGGGCTTATCAAGGGCAACAGAGGCATTCATCAGTGCTGCGAGAACAACGATTGCCGTGCCATGCTGATCGTCGTGAAAAACAGGAATCGAAAGGGACTCTTGCAAGGATTTCTCAACATAAAAACAGCGCGGTGCAGAAATATCCTCAAGGTTAATACCGCCGAAAGATGGGGCCAAAGCACGCACAACCCGAACGATTTCGTCAGGGTCCTGTGTTGATAAGACCAGGGGAAAACTATCTATGCCAGCAAAATCTTTAAATAGAAGGGACTTCCCCTCCATGACAGGCAACCCAGCTTCAGGGCCAATATTTCCCAAACCTAAGACGGCACTCCCATCGCTGATGACCGCAACTAAGTTGCTTTTTCCCGTATACCGGTAAACATCTTGGGGATTTCTGGCGATGGCGCGGCAGGGGGCTGCCACACCCGGTGTATACAAGAGTGCCAAATCGTCCGAACTTGCTGCATGACGTTTCGGAATCGTCTCGAGTTTTCCTCGGAGATTTTCATGGAGTTCTAACGACGCTTGATCAATATCCTGCATAAGGACAGTTTAGGAGAAAAATCTGTAAACTACAAGCTGAATGTCTTTTAGTCAGCCAAACTCACGCGGTTTCGACCCGCCTCTTTGGAGCGGTACATCGCCTGGTCAACCCGTTCAATAAAAGGCTGAGACGACAGATCTTTGGTGGGGTGAAATTCCGCCACACCTAACGAAACGGTGACCGACAGTCTGTGATCGTTAAAGCGGACCTGAATGGCTTCGACCGCTTGCCGTATTCTTTCCGCGACTTCTAAGGCTTGTTCCAAACCCGTTTCAGGAACCAAAATAATAAACTCTTCACCACCATAACGAGCCGCTAAATCTATAGTTCTCACATTGTCTAACAACGTGCGAGCCACAGCTTTCAAGACCTCATCCCCGGCCAAATGACCATACGTATCGTTGAGTCGTTTAAAGTGATCAATGTCTAACATGATGAGACAGAAAGGAGGCTTACCATTTTCCCAACGTTGAACACGGTCTTGTAAGGTGTTGAAAAATACATGTTTCAATTTGAGCTTGGTCATCATGTCCGTAGTGGTCATGTCGTACAAGAAGGCATTGTACATAGCAATCGCCGCAAAGCTTCCAATATTCAACAAATACGACTTATCGCGCTCATCAAAGCCCGTACCACCAATTTTCTCACCAAGGATCAAAAGCCCATTGATAGCCCCCTTGGCTCGTAAGGGGACAATGATGGTGGGATCAATACTGCGAAGCACCTCTATTTCGGGACTAGGTGGCAAAACCGTTTCAAGGTCTTGCAAGGTATGGCACTGAAAGTGCGTATTCATATACTCAATCAAGCCGCTTTTCTCAGGGATCGAGTAGTCACGGTCATGATCGATTTCAAAGCCCAAAAACCCACGGTGCAACGAGAAATCAATGGAATCAATACTTTTTTTGGAGAAAAAAGCTGCCTTCATGACGGTTAAGGCGCCTAAACAGGTGTAGAGGATAGAATCGTTGAGAAAATTGTAGTCAAGGGTGGACGTGAGGCTCTTGCTGATCTCAAGAAGGTTCTTCAGATCAAAGATTTCTTTTTCGAGATCCTGTTTCGTTACCTTTCGCCCTTCACCGCTTTTCATGCCATTTTTATCCACTATTTCAAATAATCGACGGCATTTTCAAAAACTTTAAGCCCCAAAGGTCCAACTTCGCGTCTTCTGCGCCATAAAGGGTGCAAAAACTTAGAAGTAAAAGCTTCAGGATGCGGCATAAGACCAAAAACCCTACCGGTGGGGTCCGTTATTCCGGCAATGTTGTCTTGTGAGCCGTTGGGATTTTCATTTTCGTACGTCAGCGCGACTAACTGCCGTTTCATCAGTTCATTCCTTACTTGCTCATTGAGCGTCACAAAGCGACCTTCCCCGTGACGAATGGGCAAATCTGCCTCTTGCAACCCTTTGAGCCAAGGGCTCGCACTTTTGTCATTGTAACGTACTTTTACCCACTTATCTTGAAAAAGTCCGTGATCGTTGGTGATCAGGCTAACGGAGGGATTCCAGTCTCCTTCGAGGTTGGGTAATAGTCCCATTTTGACCAGGGTTTGAAAGCCATTGCAGATTCCCAAGACTAAGCCACCCCGAGAAATCAGAGCATCAACTTGTTCTTTCAGACGACTTTTTACCATTTGCCCAAAGACTCGTCCTGACCCTAGGTGGTCCCCAAAGCTAAACCCGCCCGGAAAAGCCAAAATTTGTACCCCGGCTAAAGAGGAAGAGTCCTCGATCAGCGAAGTTAAAGGCAAAAATTTCGGAACCGCACCTGCCATCTCGAAGGCTTGCCCTAGTTCAATGTCCGCATTGATGCCAAAGCCCGTTAAAATTCCTACGTATATCATTTTTTCCTCATACCAACTCAGCCAAAGTATTCCAGGCTGTTAAAAGTTCGTCGAGCTCGGCTTCCAGCACGCGCTTTCCCCGACTTTCTACGACTAGTTTCGGGGAGCTCGTCACCACACCGATCACAGAAAGTGGGGTCCCGTTAAAGAGCTTTTGGACTTCTTCCCAATTTCCTGGTGCTATGCTCAACAAGAACCTTGAGGGGCTCTCGCTAAACAACAGCTGTGCATCACTGGCCTGATGTAAGAAATATCCAGGAATTTCGTCCAAGGTCACCTGGGCTCCACAGCGACCACCAAGGGCAGACTCCGCCAAAGCCACTGCTAAGCCGCCATCGGATAAGTCGTGCGAACTCCGGATCAACCCCCGTTTTAGGGCTGTTGCTAAGATTTTGTAGTAGGCCAAGGCCCGTCGGGGATGAACAGTGGGGGTCCCCGAAAGCTGTCGCCCCAGAACTTTTTCGGTGATCGAGCCAGCTAACTCCGGCCGCGTTTCTCCTAAAAGGAGGATTAAGTCACCAGCTTCCAAAAAGTCCGTTGTACACGCCTTGGCGATATCTGGAATCGTACCCATGAGCGAAATGAGCAAGGTCGGGCGAATAGAGACTTTCTTACCGTTCATTACGGCGTCATTTTTCATGGAATCTTTACCAGAAATCAACGGCAAGCCATAGGCCAGACAGGCATCACGAAGGCCTCGGCAAGCACGAACGAGTTGCGCCAATTTGTACGGTCCATCGGGGGTATGAGCCGACTCGACCGGGTCCGGCCAACAAAAATTGTCGAGGACACTGGCCCGCTCGGGGTCGCCTCCCAGCGAAATATGGGCACGATAGGCCTCATCGACGGCATTCATGGCCATGGCATACGTATCCGTATCGCCATACCGGGGACAGACACCATGGGTAATCGTCAACCCCTTGGGGGACCAGGGAACCATACGTAAGACAGCGCCGTCCGTGGGTCCATCTGCCTTTTCACCGCAGAACGGCTTCACGACTGAACGAGCCTGGACTTCATGATCGTACTGGCGGACTAGGCTTTCTTTACTGGCCACCACAGGGTCAGCTAAAACTTTTAAAAGCAAAGATTTCAAAGAGCCCGGGTCACCTAACGGCGTTTCTTGACGCTGGGGTGGTACCCACACGGCTTTTAACTGCATGCGGGGTAACCCGCCATGGAGAAAGTCCAAAGAGACTTTGGCAACTAAGGTGTTTTGATAGTAAGCTTCAACAAAACCCGTGCTGGTAAAGCGGCCTACAACCGCACCTTCTACATCTCGTTTGTGCGCCAGTTTAAGAAACTCTTCGATTTTCTCCGGGGCTACGGCGAGACTCATCCGTTCTTGGCTTTCCGAAACCAGAATTTCCCAAGGTGCCAGACCCGCATACTTTAAAGGACACTGATCAAGGTCTAACCGAATGCCCCGCGAGGTTTCTGCCATTTCGCCAAAAGACGACGACAACCCGCCCGCCCCATTATCTGTAATCCCTTTGTAGAGCCCTAAATCTCGGGCCTCTAACAAAAAGTCTGACATTTTGCGTTGAGTGATGGGGTCGCCGATTTGAACCGCACTGGTGGGGCTGGCTTCATCCAAGGCTAAGGAGGAAAAGGTGGCGCCGTGGATGCCATCTTTTCCTACACGGCCTCCCAGCATGACCGCGAGATCACCCGGTTCAATGTGCTTTACCGTGGCGTCTTCGCCCTGAACGGTCGCGGGGAGAATACCGCCGGTTCCACAAAACACGAGAGGTTTCCCTAAATAACTTTCGTCAAAGAGAAACCCGCCCGCGACGGTGGGGATACCGGAATGATTGCCGCCCTCGACAATACCCCGGTGAACCCCCTCCAGCACTTTTTTTGGGGGAAGAAGTCCCGCAGGGATTTGCTCAGCGGGAGTTCTGGGGTCACCAAAACACAAAAAGTTCGTATTAAAGATGGGCTTTGCCCCTTTGCCTGTGCCGAGAATATCCCGGTTCACGCCAACAATCCCCGTGATGGCGCCCCCGAAAGGATCTAAGGCACTGGGACTATTGTGGGTTTCTACTTTAAAACAGACCAAGGTGGACTCATCAAATTCCACAACCCCCGAATTATCATGAAACACCGACCTTAACCAGGGGCGGTCAGGTGTCAAATCCCGAGTGGTTTGTTTGATGAAGGTGGAATACAGGGAGGTAAACTGGCTCATTTCACCGGTGACCGTGTCATGGTAGGCAATTTCCGCCTGAAAAATCTTATGCTTGCAGTGTTCACTCCAGGTTTGAGCCAACATTTCGAGCTCCACATCCGTGGGTTCGATCGAAAGCCCGGCTTCGCGGCGGGCTTTTTGAACTTCGGGGTCCAAATAATAGCCTTGAATGGCCCGCATTTCCTCTTTCGTCAAGGCTAACAATCTTTCTTTAGAAAGTTGAAGCAGGGCGGCTTCGTCTAAGGCCGTCAGGGGAACGGTTTGAGCCTTTTCTCCCGCTGTGATTTTCACGACAGGGTAAAGTTCGGGAAACCGCCGCCCCTGCTCCCAAGCCTTCCGGTCAAAAACAATGGCTTGTTGAATTAAAGGGTTGTGCAGTTTGGCGGCCAAATTGGTGCTTTCATCTGCGATAAGTGGTGCTGAAAACTTAAAAAGGTACAAAACAGCGGTTTGGACAACGGCTTCGTGGGGCCATTCGTGCTGACTGCGAAACCCCAGGGCTTCCCTTGCGGTGATGGCCACGGGATCTGTGACACCGGCTTTAAAGCCAACTTCCACAGCAAGGGTCCAATCGGGCAAAGGACTTAAGCTCGGACCATTCCCGTCACAGCTTCCCAGTTGAACGACAGGGTCAGTAAATACACTCCGCAAGGAGTCTTCGGTTAAACCATAGGCATGATCTAAAAGAATAACGTCGAGGGTTTCGACCGCGGTTAACGTCGAAAATTGGCCAGAAGACCTCAAGGTTTTCAAAAGTTTGGCGCCTCGGCCGTCAAGTTGCGGGCGGGCGTAGCAGATTTCCACTCTCATTGTGGACTTACTGTAGCAAAAAGCAGCAAGACCGTCGAGAAGAGGTCAAGAATTCCACCAAGTTTGAAGGGTTTTTATCAAAGCCACTTCATCGGGTCGGGCAGCCCCTTCTTGAAGGGCCAGTTCCCACAGAAGCGATAAAATTAACTGCCGAGTTTCTTCATGAAAAATGTTTTCAGCCAAGACGCGAAACCCCTCTTCGTTGCGGGCTTCTTGTTCAAATTGTTCCAAACACTCGTCAAAATCCTCAAAATCCAACTTTTGTACGATACGGTCGAGGTCATCGAGTTCCGCCTCCTCGATCTTTCCGTCTGCCAAAATGAGGGCTTTGATCGCTCCTGCCAAAAACACTCGTTCTTGTCGGCTCAGCTTTTGTAAATCGAGCATAACGACCTCCTTTTTTTAAGCGAATTGGACGCTTGAACTTGATTATAGTATATTCCCAGAATATATGACTGTAAAAGGAGAGTATTATGTCTTTCACGCTTCCAAAACTTCCCTATGATTTCAACGCTTTAGAGCCTGCTATTGATGCTCAAACGATGGAAATTCACTGGGGCAAACATCACCAAGCCTACATTAATAACGCCAATGCAGCTCTAGAAAATACCGAATTTGCCTCGTGGTCGGTTGAAGAAGTTCTTCGCGGCTTAGCCAAACTCCCTGCCGACAAGCAAACCGTTTTACGAAACAATGCTGGTGGACACCTCAACCACAGTTTCTTTTGGGAAACCTTGACCCCCGCCTCAAAATCGGGAAAACCTGCAGGAAAGCTGAGTGCGGGCTTAGAAAGCTTAGGCGGTTTCGATAAATTTAAGGCCGATTTCAGTAAGGCCGCTGTGAGCCGCTTTGGGTCCGGATGGGCGTGGCTGGCGCTGAAAGCCGACAAAACTCTGCAAGTTTATAGCACAGCCAACCAAGACAGTCCTCTCTTGGACGGTCTAAAACCTATTTTAGGTTTGGATGTTTGGGAACACGCTTACTATTTGAAGTATCAAAACCGTCGTGCCGAGTACATTGATGCCTTCTTCTCGGTGATCAATTGGGGCAAGGTCAATGAAATCTACGAGGAAGCACTGAAGTAAATTGCCCTGAAGCTAAAAGCTTCTGCCGGTCGTTTCATTTAGAACGGCCGGTAAAACAATGGCCGCGAATAGACCGTAATTTTTTTAACTAAAATCAATTTCCAACAAAGAAAAATCGTCTTCAAAGTGGTCCTGCCCAGCCAGACCTTGAATTTGGTCATAGACAGCTTTCACCGTCGACCCCCTTTCGGCATCTAAGCTTTGATAGCTGAGCAAATCCACGAATTCTCTAAACACCAACATTTTTCCCGTATCTTTGCGGATTTCGTAAACGCCATCAGAAAAGAGGTACAATCGAGACCCTGAGTTTACCTGAACCTCGCGATTTTCATAGGAATAATCGGTCTCAACGCCAATGATCAGGTCCGTTGTCGCCAATTCTGTACAGTCTGTTCCGGTGGCGACTAAAATCGCGGGGGGCGCCCCCGCACTAGCGTAAGTCATAGTGTGTGTTTTACGATTCCAAACCCCATACCAGATGGTAAAATACATGTTATTTTGATTTTCCATCTGGAAGTTGACATTCAGGGCCCCTAAAACGGACGAAGGGTCATGAAAAACAGCCCGAGGAAGGCTTTGCGCCCGAAGAACATTCATCACGGAAACTGACAGAAGGGCGGCTCCGATACCATGACCGGAGACATCCAAAAGGTACACCGCAAAATGGTCTTCATCCAACCAATGGTAGTCAAAGCAGTCCCCACCCAGCTTAGCCGAGGGTTGAAAAATCCACTGTGCCGTGAGTTCGCCTTTGGTCAGAGGTGGCGGTAAAAGTCCACGAACGTATTCGGCGGCTTCGGCGAGTTCCTTCTCGAGCTGTCGTTGAGTCTCCATCAGGGCCTGAATGTATTTTTGTTCCTGGTCGCGGTATTGGCGTTTGACCATGATGGCACTAATCCGAGCCTTGAGTAAAATCGGGTCAAAAGATTTGGGTAAATAGTCCTCAGCCCCTAAGCTGATACAGTGCGCCACGGAGTCCATTTCATCCAACGCCGAAATCATAATCACAGGAATTTCCCTAAGACGGGCATCCGCTTTGAGCTTTTCAAGGACCTGATAGCCGTTGAGCCCCGGCATCATAATATCTAACAAGACCAGGTCAAACAGCTCCTCACTTAAAACCTGAAGACAGCGGGAACCGTTTTCGACTGCCAGGACCTGGTGCCCTTGGCGCTCCAGATGTCGAATCAAAATATCCCGGTTCATTTCATTGTCATCGACGACGAGAATACGTCCCAAGTTCTGATCTTTAAGGGCCAGGGGTGTCACCCCCTGCGCCGAACCGCCCATAAAACTGGTGTCTTCGGCGGGAAAGCGGGGATTCGTTTCCCAGGTACGAATTTCTTGATCTATCAGTTCGAGGATTTTTCGTGCGGAATCCAAAACTTTGAGCACGTCTTCTAAGAGGTAATCCGTCCCTTGCTCTTGGCAAAGCTTTTTTAACCTCTGGGCCATCCCAATGATCATATACAAGGGACCAAAAAGGTTTCGTTTAAATAAGGCTGTGTCTAATTGATCCCGTGGGCGCGAATCTCGGTAAAAAGACCTGTTAAAGACATTTTGAAGGTTCATCGCCTCTTCACGAATCTTTTCAATATCCGGCAACAGCGCCGCTGACGACGAATCTCTGAGGTCGTCCATCAAGATTTCGCTATAACCGAGAATATGATTCAGATACCCGCGAAGTTCGTGGCGAAGGTATTTCAACGAGTCACTGGTCATTCTTCTACCTTAAGCCTTGCTCGGCGGAAAATCAACGCATTCATCTAGTTCAAAAAACGACCTCACCAAAGGTAAACGGCGTCCAATCCCAAACGAGACTGGAGAAACTTTCAGGACGGGCGGAGCTTGCCACCGTTTATATTCCGCAGAGGCGGTCAGCTTGAGTACTCTGGCCGCTAAGTCAGGGGCTTCACCGTGCTGTGCCAGTTCACTGACACTCTCGTGACGTACAATATAGGCATCTAAAAGACGGTCTAAATCTTCATAAGGAGGTAGGCTGTCTTGATCCGTTTGATCGGGTCTAAGCTCAGCCGACGGCGGTTTGGTTAACGTGGAGACGGGGATAATTTCTTGTTTTGCGTTAATTTCACGAGCCAAAGCGTAAACTTCGGTCTTTAAAAGGTCGCCAATGGCCCCCAGACCTCCGGCCATGTCCCCATAAAGCGTGCAGTAGCCTACCGAAAGTTCACTTTTGTTTCCGGTTGTTAACAGCAAAGAGGAAAACTTATTGCTGTAGGCCATCAGGTAGGTCCCTCGAATTCGCGCTTGTAGGTTCTCTTCGGCAACACCGGGAGTCGTTCCTTGAAACATAGGAGCCAAGGCTTCTAAAAAGGCCGTAAAAGGCCCTTCGATAGGAATAAGTTGAAAAGAAACGCCTAGGTTATTCGCCAAAGCTTGGGCATCGGCAATACTACCGGGCGAAGAAAAACGCCCCGGCATTCCAAAACAGGTCACATTTTCGGCACCTAAGGCGTCTACCGCCAAAACAGCGACGACTGCCGAGTCAATTCCCCCGGATAGTCCTAAATGCAGGTGACGGAACCCACTTTTTTTGGCGTAATCGCGAATACCCAAAGCCAAGGCTTGGCGCAATTCCCGCCAAGGTGAGGGAGTTCGCAGTTTTAACGGTGGTGCCGGAACCTCACTATCCCAAACCAGAAGCTCGTCCTCAAACGCGGCACCTTGTGCGACTAAGCGCCCCTGGGCATCGGTCACCAGACTGTTTCCATCGAAAATCAAACTATCATTGCCACCCACCTGATTCACATAGGCCACCGGCACTCGATATTTTTTCGCAATACCTTGCAGGATATCGTGGCGTAAGGGGGCTTTCCCAACATGATAGGGTGAGGCGGAAGGGGACAAAATGAGGTCGACTCCGGCTTGAACCAAATCTTCAACAGGGTTTTGAGCGTAAGGGGTCCCTAAATCCCGCGAGACTTCCCACCAGAGGTCTTCACAAATGGCGAAGCCCAATCTAAGGCCGTCTAAAACAAAGGGAAGACTTTCTCGACCCGGTGAAAAATATCGCCGTTCATCAAAAACGTCGTACGTGGGCAACAAGCGTTTCGACTGCTGAAATATGACTTTACCGTCCAAAAGGACAAACACAGCATTTAACAGTGACTTCTCACTACCTTCGGGAGCTTGGGCAATGCTCCCCACGGCAACAGCTAAGCCACGGGGCAACTTTGAGGCCAACTCATGTAAGGCGGCTTCCGCTTGCCTCAGAAAGGCCGGAAAAGATAAGAGATCTAAGGGAGGGTACCCGCAAAGGGACATTTCAGGAAAAACAATCAAGCGAACGCCTTGCCGCGAGGCTTCCTGGGCAAAGTTCAAAAGCTGAGTTGAGTTACCTGAGAAATCCCCTACTTTGGGGTTCATTTGGGCTAAGGCAATTTTCATAGACAATTTCCGGGCCTTAGTATACTATCGCCCCCATGGAAAAAACAATCTTGGTGACAGGAAAGGACACCTACCTGGGGAACGAAATTGCCCGGTATTTCCTGGACCAAGGGGCTCGTGTGGGAACTTCCGTGACACCTCGGCAGCACGAAGCCGCCCTGGCTCCTGACCAGGATGATCGCTTACTCCTTGTTCCTTGGTACCGTAATTCTGCCGTTTCAGCCAAAAACCTCGTGTGGCAAACCGCCAATAAACTCGGTCCACTCCATGAAGTCTGGGTGATTCTTACTCTCGATAAGGAGGGCGTTTTCTTAGATTCGCCCCCAGCTGTATTAGAAGAATCCCTGGATGCCAGTTTAAAAGGTTTGACCTTTCTTACCCGCGAGCTGAGCACCCTTCAAAGTACAAACCCTTCGTTACGAATCATTTTCGTTCTGTTTGAAGAAGACCGCCAGGAACTTCCCCCTCCCTTAGCCCTCATCTATCAAGGAGCCAAGGGGTTTATCAGCGCAGTCTTATCCAACGCACGTCGTAAAAATCTCCCCGTGTGGGCGTACGAATCCGCCCTACCTCAAGCCGAATCCTTTGTTCAGTTTATACTTTCGCACCCTCGCGGCGAAGCCAAAGCGGCCCCACCAGGTCGTTGGGCAGTATTTGAAGAAAAGAAAACACTGCTCGCCAGTTTATTTCCCAAAAGGACTGAGTCATGAAAGTTTGGGTTAAGTTGCTCTTAGGCTCGACAGTGGGCCTCCTTCTTGGAATTTTCCTACCTTTTTTTGGTAAAGAGGTCCCTTCGTTCTTACTGCAAGCGGGAGACTTCATTCTTAGCCTAGGTCGCTACGCCCTTTTCCCGCTAATTTTCTTTTCAACGGCTATGGCGGTGGATGAACTCCGCCGCGAAAAACGTCTGTGGCGTCTTGTGGTCCGCAGTGTCAGCTATATGCTTTTGATTTCGTTTGTGCTGGTGATTTTGGGAGCCTTATTGATTCTCCTGTTTAACCCCGAAGCCATTCCGATTGCCTCTCGACACGAGTCGGCTCTGATTTTCAAGAGCTGGAACGCGACCGTAAGCAAACTGGTCCCTAAAAATGCCTTTGAGATTTTGACGGGGGGCTCGGACTTCCTCTTGCCGATCTATGCCCTTTCGTTCTTTTTGGGCCTTCACTTTCACTTTGACCGCGCTATAACTCAACCCACAGTCGCTCTCTTTAACTCGCTTTCCCGAATTTTCTACCACATGAATACCTTTTTGGTGGAAATTTTGAGTTGGGGAATCCTTATCCTCTCGGCGGCTTGGCTTACCCAGCTCAGTCAACTGCAGAACATCCAGCTATATACGCAGGTATTCTTAGTCCTCACCCTGGCAACCGCCGTCGCGATTTTGGGCGTTATCCCCTTAATCTTGTACTTCTTTGGCGGCAGAGTTAACCCCTATAAGTGGATCTTTGCCATGTTGAGCGCGGGCTTGGCCGGCTTTTTCTCAGGTGACAGCTTCTTCTCGTTGAGCTTTGTTACCCGGATGACGCACGAGAACTTAGGGGTCCCCCGTAAAGCCGGCGGTATGAACCTGCCCCTTTTTGCCATGTTTGGCCGAGCGGGAACGGCAATGACCTCTACCATAGCTTTCTTTGTCATCTTGAAGTCTTACACCAGCTATGAGATCACGATTGATCAAATTGTGTGGACGGTGGCGTTTGCTTTCTTGCTGTCCTTTGCCTTGCCTTCGGTTCCCAGCTTAGGGGCGTACATCAACCTTTCTCTGATGTGTGCGTCTTATGGTAAAGCCTTGGACACCGGCTATATCAACCTTCAACCCATCCTGCCGGTATTGGTCAGCTTCGCGGCCTTGGTAGATGTCTATACGGCGGGTTTGACCTCGTTCTTGGTGGCAAAGCACGAAGGAATGGTCAGAGACGTCTCACCCAAGGCCTACCAATAGCCACTTTTGCGCGGTTTCTCTCAAGCGAGACAGCCAAGCCTCTCGAAACTCTGGCGGTTCTAAGGCCTCGGCATCCGGTCCCCAGCGGAGCAGTTCAGATATTAGCTCAATGTAGTTTTGGACATGGAACAGGACTTCATACCCAGCCTCAGTTTCTTGGGCAAGGTAATGCAGTTTGTGGCCAAGAACAGGGTGGATCGGAAAACGTTCCCGGGCAATCTTCTGGGCGTCCTGGGTAAAACGTACCTTGACGGGTTGTCCCTCTGAAAGCTCAGATTTTGGTGCACAGCAGACAACAAAGGGAGTGCGGTCCGGGCCTTGGGATCGCCCACCCGTGCCAAACGCGCAAAAAAAGTTTCAGAGTTGCCAGAGAGGCTATAATTTCC
>JAJXWL010000207.1 GCA_021781625.1 bacterium | reverse complement strand
TTGGGGAATCAAAAAACCCCGTTGATCTCAGACCGCACCGTTACCTTTGTGTATTATGACTTTACCCATCAAGCTGACGAAGTTGACCTCAAAGCCAACTTTCAAAAAGGCGAGCCGGACAAAATGCTTCGCTTTCGTGACAGTCCCATTTTTTATAAAGTTTATAAAATTTATGCTCCGGAAGAAGTTACCTATTCCTACCGGGTACATCGACTTGGTGTTACAGAAAAGCGCTTAGACCCGTTCAATCCCTTTGTCGCTTCGACCCCTCGGGTCAATGTTATCCCCGACCTGAGGCTTGCCCAAGCTCGACTCAACGTTATTGATCCCGACCTGTATCCTCAACTTCAGGGGATAAACCTTGAAATCCTTTTACCGCCGGATTATTTACGAAATCTTGCGGCGTCTTATCCGGTTCTTTACTTGGCAGATTCTCCCGCTACGGGA
The DNA here is from genome assembly GCA_021781625.1 of bacterium. The sequence continues at coordinate 3,340 of JAJXWL010000207.1, read as the reverse complement.
ACACCGGCCGAAATCGACGAATGGGGAACCCCTTTTGCGTCCTCGTTTACTGCCAATACCCTTAGACCACTGATCGTCGTCAAAGTTCCCTTTGCCGAGGTTGTTTCGGGCACCTTTGCCCGCGACCTGACAGGGTTTCTTAAACCTTGGGTTGATGCCCACTACCGCACGCTTTCTGACCCCCTCAACACCCTTCTCGCCGGCTGGGGCACTGCCGATACCCCGGTACGTCAAGCTGGTCGTGCCGATCAAACCGTGTTTGGCCACACTTGGGTTTCGGATGAAGGTCCTGGCAGTGTTTCGTTGCTGATTCGGGCTTTGACCGTGTTATTCCCGGTGGCCCAGCCATGAGATCAGGAGTTCCCCCTATGAGTCATCTCGACCTCGTCGAATTCCTCGACACTTCCCCGGTCAGTGTTTTTGCCGCTGACAACTTAGTGCATTTATTTCAAGATCAAGGCTGGCAAACCTTGGACCCCGCCCAAGAATGGCACTTAGAATCCGGACACGGGTATATCCTGCACTGGGGACCTGGTTGCGTAGTGGCTCTCACCGCAGGGGACGCCCCTACGGGTTGGAAGATTGCGGCGGCTCATACAGATTCCCCAGGATTGAAACTCAAGTTAAATGCTCACCATCCCCTCCCCCATAATCTGCACCGTTGGGGTGTCGAAGTCTATGGAGGTCCCCTGTTAGCGACCTGGACAGACCGCACGTTAGGGGTTGCGGGTCAAGTTTGGTTTCATGCCGAAACAGGACCCCGCTCGCGCCGACTTCGGACCGAAGGTCTCGCGGTGATTCCCAATTTAGCCATCCATTATAATCGTGAAGCCAACAAAGGGACGGCTTTAGACCCTCAAACTCAGCTGAATGCCTTAGCCGATGTTCCTTCCTTTACCCACTGGAAAGACTGGGCTTCCCGACGGTTGTCTGAAGATCCCGAAAAGTTTCTGGCGGCTGATCTCTTTTTGGTTGATACACAAGGTGCATCCTTAGGGGCTTCTGGCTTATTGCAATCTGGCCGTCTCGACAATCTGGCAGGGTGCCAAGCCCTCGCGGAAGCCCTGTTAACCGCCTCGACAAGTTCTCCGGCTTGGCGGCTCGCCCTCTTTTTGGATCATGAAGAAATTGGTTCTCGAACCGCTTGGGGGGCAGACTCTGGACTTCTACCACGTTTATTAGATCGTTTGAACCAAGGCTTCACCCCTGCAGAGGTCTATCGACAACAAAGTTCATCTTTTTTAGTCAGTGTCGATGCCGCTCACGGTCTGCACCCGAACTACTCAGATCGTCATGATTCTGCTTATGCGCCAGTCTTAGGCGGAGGCCCAGTCCTTAAGACCTCGGCTCGGCAGAGTTATGCCACGACAGCCGAAACCGAGGCTCGTTTTCGCTGGTTCACCCGTTCGTACGAGGGGCCCTTGCAAGAGTACATTATGCGTTCCGATTTAGTTCCCGGCAGTACAGTGGGGCCTCTTTTGGCGGCCTCTGCCAATTTGGCGGCGATTGATGTGGGCATCCCGCTTTGGGCTATGCATTCGGTACGAGAAACGGCGCACCAGGCCGATCAGCACCACCTCATCAACCTTTTAACCACTTACTGGCGATGAAGTTACTAGCGTTGAAGGGTTTGTGCCATGTTTCGGACAAGGCGGATGCTGACGTCCGAGACCTTGATCTGCCGCCCCCAAGACTCCCACAACCGACTTTCTTCTTCGACCAAAGCTAACACGGGGTCTTTGCGGTTAGTCAGCCGTACCAAAAGGGAGCGCATCTGATAACCTTCCTGAAGGGCAAAATTGACCGTTGATCTCAAGAGGGATAGCTCTTGCGTCTGGGCGGTCAAAAGCCGGTTCAGACCAGGGACCAGAAATACCTCATCCTCTTTTTTAGAAAGCTCTCCGGCCAACTCTTGCCGATCTGTGGCTAAAAGCTCTTCATATTGCCCACGAATAGCGCCGACGATATCCGAAATTCTTTTTTGAAAGTTGGCGAGAAAGCCGGCAGCTCTGTCATCCGGAATTTTCGGAGAAAGTTGCTTGAACTGATCGTACTCTTTTTTGTAGAGCTGAACTTCCATTAAAATCGTTTTGACCCGTGAATCCTTGGCTAACTCGGGGTTGGCGTTCAACCTTGCCGTTACTTCTCGAACAATCTCGTCTAAGGGCACTGGTGGTGCCCCTCCCGAGGTCGAAGAGCCCTCAGAACTCGTCTCTCGTTGTGGCTTCAATTGCCCCAGAACAAACTGATACTCGAGACTATTCACATAGATCAGCTGGCGCAAAACGAGTTCACGTTCCTCAATCTCTTGTTGTGCGGGGGTCTGGAACTCCAAGCGGGTCAAAAAGCTAAAAACCGCTTGAAGGAGTTTTCGCTTATATTCGACAGGCCCTCCCAAAGTACACGTACGTAGGACTTTGGCTTCTGCGTTCAGCCCTTCTTGGTCGAGTTTTAAGTAGGCTTTGAGACGAGTCTGAGCCGTGAGCTTTTCACGGACATCGATCCAATCTGCTGTGACTTTCTTGTCCAAGAGGTCCATTTTGCCAGTATACAGAACTTTTTAAAAAGTTTTATGGCAAAACCAGAAAATTTCGCGTATTCTGTCACCAGAATGAACCTGAACCGTATCTTCACCAGGCAAACCTTCCCCCTGTTGGGGGTGCTTTTCTTGATAGGCGGTAGCTCTTGTACCACGTCGCCCCCTAGTGCAGCTCACCCGGTGATCGCCGTCGCCCAAGTTCGAAATATGACCGGGGATAGTCGTTTTACTGCGTTGACGGAAAGACTCCACAGTGGACTAGTGAACGACTTGTATAACGAGACTCCCTTTCAGGTGCTGGAAACAGCACGGTTGGACGAAGTCATTCAAGAGAGTCAGCAGAACTTCAAACCCTTGAAACTTCAAGGAGCCCAAGCCCTTTTATTTGTCTCGTTGACTAGTCTGACGAATCAAGGACTCTCGACCGGCGACTGGGGTGGAGTTTCCGCCAGCAATGATCTTTGGACTGCCGTTTTTGATGCTCGTTTGGTTTCGGTCGATAGTGGGGTCATCTTGGCGACGGCGCAAGCCAGTGGTCAGTCCTCACGAATGGTTGCCAAAATTGCAGGAACCTCGCTGGGTAGCACCGATACAACCTCTGATCTTCAAAGGCAGGCGGCAGAGAAAGCTCTCCAGCAGTTGTGCCAGAAACTGGGTCAGAACTGGGAAAACCGTTAAGACAGGAATTCAGTCGTCACAGGCTAAATCTTCACGACGCTCAGTAGGCCCGTGGCAAAGATTAAAGCGAGCATGCTCCAGTATAAAAATTGATTGAATCCCTTGAGTCGGTGACGCCCCATT
>JAJXWL010000206.1 GCA_021781625.1 bacterium | reverse complement strand
TTCGAATTGCTTCGAGGTCATTGGTAGCACGGGCTAATAAATCCCCCACTGTGGTTTGTTGGTAAAAAGAGGGGGGGAGAACGGTGAGGTGTGAAAAAAGTCTATCCCGAAGTTCTGCTTCAATGCGACGTGACGACCCTGTAAGGCAAAATCGCCAGCCGACACGGCCTAAAGCAATAAATAGGGCTGTCACAGCAAGGCTAAGCAGAATTCTCTGAAGGTCTTGGTTTTGGGGCAAATCTTTTTGCAAGTGGTCAATGGCTTGGCGAATCCATTGGGGTAACAGCAGTTGACCGGCGTTGGCAACTAACAAAAAGAGGATGCCGAAGACATACCAATGCCAACGGCGGATAAGATGGGGTCGGAGGATTGAAAAAGAATTACTCACAATAAACTAAGATACTGAATTCCCGTCTTGACAGGAAGCCATGTCGTTTGATACTTTCTCTAGCTGTTGTAAAACAATATTTCTGTTGATTGAGGTGATCTTACTTGGCTAATTCGCGTTCCGCCAAAAAAAGAATTCGTCAGAACGAAACTCGTCGGCTTCAAAATAAAGCCTATCGGAGCATGATTCGTTCTGCTGTGAAAAATTTGGAAGCCGCCCTGAAAAAAGGGTCAACTGAGGCTCCCGCTGAAAAATTTGTCCGTATGCAGAAGCTGATGGACACCGCTGCCCGTAAGGGTCTGGTTAGTCGTAACGCCGCTTCGCGCAAAGTTTCGCGCATGGCCAAGCGTTTAAGCGTTAAGGCGTAAGTTCCATCCTCTGACCCCGGGAGGGCCCGTGTCGAGTCCTAAACTGACAAAAGCCGAGATCATTGAAGCGATCTTTGCCAAGACTGAACTGAATCGCAAGACGATTCATGAAGTCATTGACCAGTTCTTTGAAGAAGTTAAGACGGCCCTGGTGGAAGACCGCGTGGTTGAGTTGCGCGGCTTTGGCACCTTTGAGATCCGAACAAGAAAAGGACGGGAAAAAGCCCGAAACCCGAAAACGGGTGAAGTGGTTCCCGTGAGAGATCATGGCGTTACCGTCTTCCGTCCAGGAAAAGACCTCAAGAAAAAGACCTGGGATCTGCGAGAGTAGTCCTCCAGTGTCTCAAAATCGTCCTAGCTTTCTGTCCTGGGCACTTTTGCCCGGGGCGGCTGTCTTGTGGACGATAGCTCTCCCGAATCTTTTCGGGGATGGTTGGGGGCTTTTCGGCTGGCTGGCTCCTATCCCGCTCTTTTGGTTTCTTCGCCACCGGTCATTTCTGAGCGCCCTTGGGGGCGGTGCGGTCTTTTCCTTTTTTTTAGTCCTCTTTTCACAGTTTTGGCTTTTAACTTTTCAGCCCACGGCTTTTGCCGTGGTTATTGCCGTTGAAATTCCTGAATACGCCCTCGCCCTGAGTGTCTTGGCCCTTTTTGAACGTTGGTGGCCCCGAACAGCTCCCTGGTGGCAAGCTCTACTTTGGGCTGCTTTTGAATGGTTACGAACAGTTGGTTTTTTAGGGTATCCCTATGCTTCCTTGGCCTCGACCCAATGGCAGTTGCCTTGGATGTTGCAATCCGCCTCCTGGGCTGGACCTTGGTTGGTGACCGCCGTCATGACCGCTTGGGCAGCTTGGTCGGCTCGGGTTTTTATCCAGCCAAGATCCTGGCGGCCGTGGGTTGGTATTAGTGTTGTCGTAGTCCTTCTCGTGGGCTGGGGAGCCTGGCGGCAAGCGCTCTGGCTGACCCGTGAACGTTCGGCTCCTCAAGCTAGCTTTGCCCTCGTTCAGCACGTGCAAGACCCCTGGAAAGGGGGCTATGCCGCTTATGAAGCAGGGTATGAAAAACTCAAAGATTTGACAGTGGCAGCTCAAGCTCAGAACCCCGCTTCCATTGTGGTTTGGTCCGAGACGGCCTTTGTGCCCTCTGTCTTTTACCATGAAAAGTACCGTGACCCCACTCCTGACACCTCTTTAGTTTTGGATTTGGTCAGTTGGTTAAAAACCCGCTCTGAGGCTTTTTTGATTGGGAATGATCATCGCGAAAAGGTCTTTCGCCAAGGTAGGCTTCGTGATGAGGATTGGAATGCTGTCTTGGCCTGGCAAGATGGCTGGAAAGGAATATATAAAAAACGACGTTTAGTCCCCTTTACCGAATATTTTCCCTATAAACAAGAATTTCCGTGGATATGGCAATGGTTAGAAGATCAAGATACCCACTTTTGGCAACCTGGAACCAACGCTAATCCCTTAACCGTAGCGGGACTCAAGGTGGGAACTCCTGTGTGTTTTGAAGACGCTTTTGGCAATACCTGTCGGCCCTTGGTGGCCAACGGAGCCCAAGTTCTGGTCAACGTGACGGATGATTCGTGGTCGGGGTCGATAATTCCCATGCGGTTGCACCTGGCGTTAGCAGTATGGAGGGCTGTGGAAAATCGGGTTCCGTTGTTACAGGCTGCCAATGGAGGAACCACAGCCGCAGTCGCTCCAGACGGAAAGATCTTGGCTCGCTACCCAGAGTTCACGCCAGGTGTTTTGAAGGTGAAAGTGCCCTTACCCTCGACCTCGTTGACCCTGTATACGCAATGGGGAGACTGGATGGGACGAACGGCCTTAGTTCTTGTGGTATTAGGCTTAGCTTGGGGCTTCTGGAAGGCACGCCAAAGGCGTATTCGTTAGACTCTGAGGGAATTGCATTGACAACCCTTTCAGCTTGTGTGACAATCTAGTTATGGGAGCTTATTGTGGCATTGAAAGGTAAAATCCTTATTGTTGATGATGAACCGATAAACCTTGATTTTTTTGATGTTATGTTGTCCCGTTTGGGCTTTGAAGTCGTGATGGCTGAAGATGGTGAAGAAGCTTTGGAGCTAATCCAACAGGATAAGCCGGATTTGATCATTCTAGACAATATCATGCCCAAAATGACGGGGTGGGAACTCACCAAACTTTTAAAAAAGAGTAAAACTTACGAACATTATCATGATATTCCCATCATCATGTTTTCTGCCATGGATGCGGTTAAAGACAAGATTGAAGGGTTTGAATTAGGAATTGAAGACTATATTACAAAGCCCTTTAATTTTTCGGAAGTTTTGGCCCGAATCCGGGCTGTGTTGCGGAACAAAGAACTTTCCTCACAACTGATTTATCGTGAGCGTCGTCTGGCTTTGATTGAAAGTCTGAATAAATCCTTGGTGTACTTTACCGATCATTTAAAAGGACCCATGGATGAAGTTTTGTCAGCTGCCAGAGGACTCAATACTCAGGACGCTGAGCAAGTTGTCAGGTTTCGTCAGTTGGTGACCAAAGAAGCTGAAGAGGTTTTAGCTGCTTTGGCGGGGTTACGGGACGAGATTCACGAGTTACGGACCGAAGGGGATAAGTTAAAATCCTCAGAAGTGAGTGTAGAAGACTTGGAAGAAAAATTCCAAAAAAACTTTAACGGAGTGTCTTAACAACCAATTTCCGGTGGGAGGGCGTGTGAACAGCGCGGACAAGCAAAAGATTCTGAATCTGTTTGCAGAAGGACGTAAGCAATATCATCTTAGGGACTTTGTCAAAGCAAAAGATTTTTTTGCTTCGGCGTTGGCCATAGATCGTGAAGACGGTCCTTCTAAAGTCTATTATTTTCGCTGTCAGCACTATCTTCAGAATCCTCCCGCTCCTGATTGGGATGGAGTCTTTGCTGTGGCTCCACAAAAGAAAAAACGATGAAAAAAACAACTTATCTTCCCGATGAAGCGGGTACAACTTTAGGGAGTCAAACAGTCTTTAACGGGACGATCCGCTTTGATGACTCCTTGAGAATCTTAGGCCG
>JAJXWL010000205.1 GCA_021781625.1 bacterium | reverse complement strand
AGACAGCTCGGTCATCCTCGTCAAGGACATTCCTGTCGAAAACGGCATTTTGATGGAAAGGTTGGGAACAATGGTACACAAATTGGCATTGCCGCAACGTTCACCCCAGCCGTTGATTGTGCCTTGAACCTGACGAGCCCCAGCTTCAACTGCGGCTAGGGTGTTGGCTACCCCCAATCCTAAATCATTATGAAAGTGCGCCCCCAAACGAAATCCTTGAGGTTCTAACTCGTGATATATGGAAGTAACTTCCGTCACAAGGGTCCCCCCGTTGGTATCACAAGGGACTAACCAATCGGCTCCAGCCTCTTGGGCGGTTTGTAAGATTTTTAAACTGTAGTCTCGGTGAGTTTTCCAGCCGTCAAAAAAGTGCTCCAAATCGAAAATCACTTCACGACCTTCTTTCTTGAGGGTAATGATAGAATCGTGAATCATGGCTAAATTTTCTTCCAGTGTGGTCCCTAAAACCGAATCGACATGGACACTCCAGGCTTTTCCCACGACGACAACCACGGGGGTCTCAGCACCTAAGAGGGCTTGGATGTGAGCGTCTGTTGACGCTTGTCCCTTAGGTTTTCTAGTCGAACCAAAAGCCGCAAGACGGGCATGGGACAAAGGTGTTTTTCGTATTTGATGAAAAAAGGCTTCTTCTTTTTCATTTGCAAGGGGAAAGCCGCCTTCGATGTAATCGATGCCGACCTCATCTAGCCTTCGGGCAATATCCAACTTATCTTTGAGGGAATAATTAATCCCGGTTCCCTGCATTCCATCACGGAGGGTTGTATCAAAAACAAAAACGCGGTTGTCACTCATTGGGGCCTCCCTCAAAGAGTGAAAATTTAGCGAGGGACGCCTGAACTGTCAAGCTTACTTAAAAAGTCGGTTGGCAGCTGTTTTGACTCGTTCCGGATCAAACGGTTTCACGACAAAGTCTTTGGCTCCCAGAGCTAGGGCCTTAAATACGGTTTGTTTTTGGCCTACAGCACTGACAATGATGACCTTAGCGTCAGGATGTTTTTTTAAAATGTTTTGAAGAACGGTTATGCCATCCATTTTGGGCATGGTGATGTCCAGGGTTACAAAATCCGGACGGCAGTTTTCATAGAGGGTAACTGCCTGAGACCCATCTTCTGCTTCTCCTACAACTTCGAATTGTGGTTCGAGGATATCTCTTAACCTTAGGCGCATGACGGCAGCATCGTCGATAATTAAGGCCGTTTTAAGTTTCATGACGAGCTTTCCGTTAAGGCAATATTGATTTCCAGTGAGCCGGCCTCAGAAATCAAGGAAAGAGAAATCGTGGGGATACTCAAGAAATCCATGTGAAAACGTTCACCTGTAAACACAGCGGGAGGTGTTAGTTCGATGGTCTTATCTTCACCGGCGAGTTCAATGCTGGCTTTCCCTGTAATCATATTGGCGATTTCGCTTATCGCACTGTTGGTCAGTCTTTTGACCTCTGCGGGGAGTTTTCCCGGTAGCATGCGTCGAGCCACTGTTATAGCAAAATCTTCGTCCAGGGAGTACACGACTTGACCCCGAATCGGGCCGGTGATTCCTAAAATGATACAAACGGGCCGGGAAGGAACCGGAGTTTTTCTCAGTTCTAGACCTTTTCGAGTCATTTGCAAACGAGTCTCATGGGCAAAAACTTCACTGGCTGCCCTAATAAAGGGGTTGGCGTATTCAGCTTTCATGTAGCCTCCAGGGGAGTATCATCTCAAAAGTTGTCCCTCGTCCAGGACGGGTCAAAACACGAATGGAGCCCTGAAGTTTGTCGAGTTCTGCCTTAACATTTGCCAGTCCCAGACCACGACCAGAGACTTCGGTGGTTTGTAAAGCTGTGGAAAAACCGTCACGAAAGAGAAAACCTAAAAGTCCTTGTTCATCTAGGGGTTGTGGGGTATCTAACCAACCCAAGGCTCGAGCTCGGTCGACAATCCTTTGATAGGAAATTCCTCGGCCGTCATCCTGAAACCGAAAGACAATGGCACGTGGTGTGTCGGCAATTTCTAAGTGAATTTTCCCTTCAAGCGGTTTTCCTAAGGTTTCACGCTCACGAACGGATTCAATGCCGTGATCCAGGCTGTTTCGTACCAAGTGAATAAAGGTTTGGCAGAAGGGCTCAAGTTTATCGGGAATAATGAGAAAATCTCCCCCCTGGATTTCCAGCGGGGCGACTCGTTTTCCCAGGGTTTGTGCCAGGTTTTTGGCCTGGTCAGGGAGTTTTTGAAATAGACTACGCAAGGGAACTTGACGGTGAAAATCCAGAAATTGGCCTAATTTCTTATCTTGGGGGTAACGGTGGCGAATGTACTTGATGAGAGATAAATAAGGTTTTCGGGGAATTTGCACCGCATCGGCCTGATGAAGCCAAGTTTCACCTAAATTATCAGTGATGATTTTTAATTCGCTATAATACGCTTTTTTGAATTCTAACTCAAAAGTAGCCGGGGCTGGAGTTTCTTGCAAGACAAGCTGATCCGATAGAAAGGTTTCCCAAAGGTGGCTGACTTCTGCCGTAGCTTGAAATTGAAAAAAACGAGCATCCGCTTTGATGGTGTGAAGAATTCGCAAAAAATCTGACCAGGAATGTTCTGGGGTTGGCCCTTCATCCTCAAGCTGAGAAAGTCTCAGAAAGAGGTTTTGGACACTCGCGGTAAACACAGCAAAGGCAGAACGCTGGGTCATGACAAGATTTAAAACAGACTTGCGCCAAAATTCCTTTTTTTCCGTTTCTGCAAGTTCTGCTTCCGTAGTAATATCTCGGAGTAGAAGATAAATCTCATTTTTGAATGTGGGGCCACGGTAAAGTATTTGAAAGTGTCGCTGGGCCAGTAAAAGTTCTTTATCCATGAGGTCAAACACCACCTCAGGGCTAGCTTTTTTGAGAACGATTAGGTCAAGCGCTTGACGAAATTCTTCTCGCTGAGTGGGGTCAGAGTATAGAAAATCGCTGATAAGTTCCCCTGGTTGGGGAAAGTTGGCAAGTTTATCTAAAGAACCTAGGGTTCGGGTTAATTTCCCCTCGGAATTCAGCACAAAGACCAAGACTCGACCGCCTTGTGCCAACCAGGCTTCCTGTTCGCTCAATTCACTTTGTCCTTTTTGGAGCTGCCCTTGATAGCGGAAACAAAGGAAAAGTAAAAAGCCTATACTCAGCAATAGGATTACAAAGAGAAAAAGTACAAAAAATTCACTAGCTAAAAATAAGTGCATGAAGATGATATTTTAAGGATGATATTACGTTGAAGTTTACCTCAGCGTCAAGAAATGAGCCTCTCTAACCTCGCGATCAGCTTAATTGACGCAGTTGATCACGCTGAGTAGTTTAGAATAATGCAAGTTTATGATTTAATCCAGCCGCGTCGAGTCTTGGGGGTGCAGGAATGGGGCCCGTCGGCTTTTATGATTCAATTCGAACGACGTGGTCTTCGGTTTCGGGCAGGGACTCATGTCGATGTCGGCTTGCCGGGGGGGCTGACCAGACCCTATTCTCTTTTTAGCGGTGAGAAAGACGAAATTGCGGAAATCTTTGTTCGTCTTGTTCCCGGCGGAGCGGTTTCTTCCCGCTTGGCAACTTTAAAGGTTGGGGACTCTCTGATCGTCAAACCTCCCAAGGGAGGGTTTACTCTTCGGTCTCATCATCCAGACGAACGGTTGATTTTTGTCGCGACTGGAACTGGAATTGCTCCCTTTCGCTCCTTTGTCCGAACCGATCCCACTCTACCTTACCTGTTAGTTCATGGGGTGAGAAACCTGAGTGAAGATTTTGGAGCCGAGTTTTCGGCAAATCGCGAGAGAGTTTTGTGTTTGTCTTCGACGGATACAGGCCCTCATGTTGTGCCCA
>JAJXWL010000204.1 GCA_021781625.1 bacterium | reverse complement strand
TCTCAAGAACTTTTCTAGGGGTACCCGTCAAGCCGACGACTCGAACCTCACCTTTAAGCGAGCGGGCTTTTTGAACCAAACGAATGACGGCACCGACGCCCGAGGAGTCTAGATAACGAACTTGACTGAAGTTGAGGATCAGCTGGGGTCGACCGGCTTCCATCTGCCGTGTAACCTGATTGCAAAATTCGACGGACGCGTAAAGGTCAAGGTCGCCCTGCGGTGTGGCAACAAGCTGGTCCTTTGCGGGTCCGTTTTCTAGGTGTAGTTCCATACAGCCCTCCTGGGCCGCATTATCCCAACTCCTGTAATGCCTTGATGAGAAAATCATGAGCTTTTTATGAAAAGGAGGCCGGTCACTTGACCGGCCTCGGTACGTAGACGAGCTACCGCTACAGGCGGCAAGGGTGGTTAGAACGTGTAGCGAAGGTCAAGACCGAAGGTGTTGCTGAACGAATCATTGGTGCCATTGAAGGTAGTCTTATCGGCGCCGACGCTGGTCGAGAACAAGTAGTAGGCCGCAATGTAGGTGTCAGAAGCCAGGTTGAAGAAGACACGGGGCTTGATATCCAACTGTGCCTGATTATTTTCGGTCATCGCACTCAAGCTAGCCGACGAGGGCAGGTAATCGGTCGTTCCGTTGACTAGCACTTGCTGGACTCCGGCAAAGTAGGTAGCCCCAAGCTCGAGTGTGGTTACTTTGTCGACCGCATAGTCGATGAACGGGTTGATGTGCCAGCCCAGCGTTGCCTTGTTGTTGGAAGCGTCCACAGCATTGGTGTTACCGTCCAGGTATTCGTACAGTGTGACGCCTGGGGTAACGGAGCCGACGTTGTAGGTCAGTTTCTGGGTAAAGAACGAGTAACCCAGGCTCGAATAGTTGTTCAAATTGACGGCGCAGTACTCGGCGGCGGCAAAGAGGGAACCATTGGTGTACGACAGGCTGGCGGTGACGTTATCTAAGCCGGTAATACCCGAGTTAGTCCCCAGTGTCCCGTAGGCATTAGGGGTGGTGGTGCCATACGTCCAACCGGCGTTAAACGAAAACGAACTGCTGGAATAGGCCAGGCCCACAAACCACGGGTTATCCCAGAAGCTGGCACTGCTAGAGGTCTGATACGACGGCGCTGACATAAACCCGGCCACCGTCCAACCAGAGGCGGGGAACCACGAGAGTTCGACGCCGGGCGCGGAATCGAGCATAAAGAACCCGTAATCGCCCAAGGTGCCAAAAGTAGAATCCGAAACAATACCGCCTTTTAACATAAAGGCCTTTTGGCTACCCAAGTACGACCAGGCATAAGCGTTGTACACCTCCGGTGCGTTGTAGGCACTCGTTGCCGGGTAAGTGGCGATGTTTTCGTCGGTGCGGAGCTTAAAAGTTACCCCGTTGTTCCCGCTGGTGTAGTTCCCGATAAGGTCGAACCTACCCCCTGGCGAGGCTGTGTTGTCATTAAAGAGGTCGCCGTATAACCCCGAGCCGAAAAAGCTATTCGACTTGATCATGCGGGCTCCCGTTTCGAGATAGCCGCTGACCTGGAGGGTGGGAGCGGGGGTGTCCGCAAACCCATAGGCGGTGAGTGAAAATAAAGCGGTGATGAGAAGTCCTGATTTTCTCATTTTATGCTCCTTTTTGCGAGTTTCGCGTTTTGATAAAAACCTCAAACCTTTCAACGAAAGATTTTCTCTCAAACTGTCTGTACCTAATGTGCATGACGCTGAAGAAATAATCAAGAGTAAAAACAACAAAAATGTAAAAAACAAAGTATAAAGTTCTGAAACGTTTCATATTTGGAATTATGTACATATTCGTATGTTTGTGTTTTAGAGGTTTCTTGCGAGTTGGATGGGCAAAAAAAGGGCTGGGGGTAAAAGCCTCGGGGGATCGTCAGGGCCCCGGGGGATCGTCAAGGACGAAACCAAGGCGCACGGGCGAAAAATTCCTGCTCGAGGAATTTTTTGTTTCCCGACGGGAAACTTTTCGTTTCTCGAGTGGAATTCAAAAATTTCCACGCTGGGAATTTTTCTGCCGTTCCGCAGAAACTAAATAGTTTGAAAACTTCTTGAAGCCGGTTGGGTCACGCGCTTTTAAAGCGCAGGTTTGGAAAAGCTCTTTGCACTATTGAGAAATTCTTCCCAGCCTTTTTTTCGCAGTCGGCAGGCGGGGCATTCGCCACAGCCACGACCAAAGTCGTGTTGCGTTAAAACCCCCTGATAGCAGGTCATGGTGTCGGTAAGAATGACCTCAAGACAGCCCAGCTCCTTGGCCAGGGCAAACTCTTGGGCCTTGGTCAGCCACATTAAGGGGGTATGGATGATTACCCCCAAGTCAGAAAAATCAGTGGCCAAATTTAAGGTTTCTTGGGCCGACTTCACAAAAATATCACGGCAGTCAGCATAGCCCGAGTAGTCGGTTTGACAGACCCCGGTAACGAGGTGCCGCAGTCTTAACGTGGCGGCCCATTGAGCGGCCACCGTAAAGAACAACAGGTTCCGGTAGGGAACAAAGCTCGCGGGAACCTCGGCCGATAAAGCGTGGGGGGCATTTAAGTTTCCTTGTCCCTGGAACAAGGCCGATTCGGTAAGGGTGGTCATGAAACTGAGGTCCACCACCTTGAGGTCTATGGAAAGTCGGTCACAAATTCTTTGGGCGTAGGCGACTTCCGTTTCATGTTTTTGGCCATAAGTAAACGAAATGGCATGAACACGAGCAAAATTCTGAGCTGCCCAGAACCAAAGCCTCTTCTTGTTTCAAAAGTGCAGTTTGGCTCAAAAATGCATCCCCAATTCGGCATGCCACTCAAAGGTGTGTGGTTCGTAGGGCGAGCCCCCCGCCAGCCAGTGATCGTTGTAGACGGCGACTTCGCCATACTTAAGAACAGCCAAAAAGATGCCGAAACCGCCCGTCAGGGCGCTCCCCCCGGCAAGCCCAGCCACGCCGTTCCACCAGCCAGCATCCGAGTAGGCGATAAGACCAGGAACAAAATCTAAGGTCTTATCTATATAGGGGATGCTAAAGGGTTGGGTAATTTCAAAACCTGGCAGGTTGAAGCGGACTTCGGCGTTGAAAATTGCCTTTTGAGTCCCGTCAAAGCGACCGATGTCGACGCCTCGGATGGCGCCTCCCGCCCCTTCGACCCAGCCGCCCACGCCATCGAGCAATCGGCCGCCGATCATTTGGAGTTCCTCGGCAGGAATTGTTGTGCCCCACAGGTGATCGTAGGCGAGGGCCCAGCCACCCAACACGCTAAAGGTGTTTAACTTTTGGGTAGGGTTGCTGTCGTAGAGCGGCATAAACCCTTCGGCGATCGCCGTTACTCGTTGAAAATCGACAGCGACAGATTGTAGCTTTTGCGGAGCCCATTCCCCCGAGCCTTCAAGGGCCACGCCTTCTTTTAAGTTATGAAGGTTGGTTTTGGTCATTAGGTTCAACCCGATGCCGCCCAGAAAAGAGTTTTGAAGGTAGCCGTTCTTTTCGGGTATCGAGGACGCTGTCCAATAAGAGCCTGAGGAGAGGGGGTGAAAGATGATCCCTTTGTAGTACCCAAAGAGTTCCACAAGGTTGGGGTCCTTCCACGGTTGACCCCACCCTAGAGCGGTAGAGTGGGGGGCAAGGCCCTGCGTCATCCCTACAAACCAGAGGCCATTGAGCTCGTGGACGGCGGCGTCTGCGGTTACGGCATTGGTCAGCTCGTTACCTTGGGTGTCGTGAAAGTAGTTCCAGTTTTTATAGAGGCCTTCGAGGCCCAGCCAAAAGCGGGTTTCGGTTCCCTTGATGAGCTCCACCGGGCTCCACCCCAAATCCAGCTCGGCTCCCCAAGCGTGCAAGCGGGGTTTGGCCACCAACGAAGATTCGGCGAAGGCCGAACTCGCCGCTAAAATTAGG
>JAJXWL010000203.1 GCA_021781625.1 bacterium | reverse complement strand
GTTTTGGGTTTCGGTAGGTTGAGGAATTTCCAGCGGAAACCAAGGTAGGATTTCCTCGTCTAAAACTTTTTGTTCGTCTTCGGTATCCCATTTCTCCCAAGCCTGATGAGCGTAGCTTTTGCGCCCTTCTTCGTGGGTTTCACGGTAGGTGTTTGTCATGATTTGGTTTTCGACAAACCGATTTTGCCGGGACGTGGAGTCCTGTCCCGGTTCCGCAGGGAATTGCGCGGTGCAAATTTCTGAACGGCGGGTTAGTCGTTTCCAATGCTCATCCGACATACATAGTCCTCCCAGTCAGCTGGTATGATAATACTTCTTGGAAAGTCCTGCCAGTCACTTTTCGGTTTTCATAAAATTGGTGATTATGAAACTATGAAAAGTTCCTTGCCTTATGTGACGGTGAGTTATGCACAAAGTCTGGACGGACGTATCGCCGCACAAAGCGGAGACAGCCGAGGCTTGGGTAGCCCCGAAAGCCTCGTTTTGGCCCATGAGCTACGCCGTGATCATCAAGCCATTTTGGTAGGGATTGGCACGGTTTTGGCCGACGACCCCATGCTAACTTGTCGCTTGGTCCAGGGAAGAAACCCTATCCGTGTCATTTTAGATTCGGAACTACGTCTGCCCCTAACGTCTCAATTGGCGACCAGTGTTTCCCAAGCCCCCGTTTGGCTGTTGTACAAAGGACGCGTTATGCAGAAAGGCCATGGTTCGCAGGTAGACCATAGCTCGCGGAAGGCTGAGTTGGAAAAAGTCGGTTGCCGTTGTCTCAACATAGAGGCCTATCCCAAGGCGGGAAAAGGGCTTTTGGGGGTGCTCCATGCCCTGGCAATTGAAGGGGTGAGTTCCGTATTTGTCGAGGGAGGCTCCCAAGTCATTACTTCGTTTTTAGCCTCGGGTTTTGTGGATCGGCTGTTGGCCGTCACAGCTCCCGTGGTCATCGGGAAAGGGTTTGAAGCTGTGGGGGATTTAGGGGTGAAGCAGTTATCCCAGGCCCTTCGTCCCCTCAGCTGGAAGCGTTGGGAACTGGGGCCTGACTTGGTAACCGAACTTCGTTTTTCGCAGCGTCAAGCCCCTGAGACGTCAAGCTCCTGAGGCCTTAAGCTCCTGACGAGATTTTTGGAGGTTCTTGAAGCCTAGTTCCCATAAAACCAAACAAGCTCCCGGCAACACCGCCTAAGATATGGGCAAAGTGCGAAATATTGTCGTTTTTGAAGATCTCGACAATCTCTTTTCCCAAAAAGAAAACGAGTATCAAAGGCAAGGTTAAGGGGATCTCACCGGCGCGAATGTTGGTAAACGAGACCAGCAAGATCATCATAAAGACGATGCCCGAGGCTCCCATAAGCGATGTCGTAAAAAATAAAACGTTGATAACCCCGGTCACTAACGCTGTCACAAAAGCCATCAACACCACAGTTGGCGTTTGGTACTTTTCTTCTAGCACCGGACCTAAGAGCAATAAAAAGGAAAAGTTGCCTAAAAAGTGATTCCAGTTTTCATGACCCAAGACATGGCCAACGAGCCGCCAGTACGAAAGTGGATCGCTCCAGTTGAAGCTACCCTGACCTCCCACCATAAAATATTTCTGAGTGATGCCAGGCATCACGTACTGGTCCAACAGAAGAATGGCCACTGCGGCCAGGGAAAAAGTCAGAGTAAAGGGGGCATTGTACCGTATGCGCATGCGTTTCCTCCGAGTTTAGCCTAACGTCCAGCTAGCCCGGGGTCAAGTTGAAAGCTAGTTGAAGTCATGAGAAAACACGTGGAAGGTCTGGCCCGCCTTGGCCAAGGCGGTTTAACCTGTTAAATTGACGAAGGAGGGTTTATGCTGGTTCAAGCTATCGTTTACGGACTTGTTTTTTGGTTGACAGTTTTAACTTCGCTGATCGCTTTAATTCCGTATCACCTGCTCAAGCTTTTGGGTCGCCAGCACGAAGCCTGGTTTTACCTGGGACGTCTGGGTCGCTACTATGCCCGTTTTATTTTGGAACGTCTGGCCGGGTGCCGGCTTCATGTTGAGGGACTCGAAAATATTCCCCGTGGAAAGCCGTATTGTTTTGTAGGAAACCACCAGGCCTACGCTGACATTCTCCTGATTATGGCAACGGTACCCGAACCGGCTGGTTACATTGCCAAACGATCTTTGAAGTACGCCCCTGTGATTCGTACGTGGATGAAAGAACTGGGGTGTTACTTTCTGAAACGTGAAAGTTTAAAAGATGGCTTAAAAGGGATTCTGTATGGGGCCGACCGAGTGAAACGCGGTTTCCCCATGGTGATCTTTCCCGAGGGAACCCGGAGCCGGGGCCCGAAAATGGCCGAATTTCGCAAAGGTGGACTCAAATTAGCGACCAAAGCTAAAGCCATGGCCGTGCCAGTTTCAATTCAAGGAAGTTATCGAGTCTTAGAACAAACCGGCCGTGTTCGCCCTAGCTGGATGGGAATCCGTTTTCATCCACCGATTGATACCAAAGGTCTTACCTCGGCTCAAGAAGAATCGTTGACCCAGGATATCTGGCAGACGGTTCATAACGGTGTTGTTGATCTCCAAAAAATCTCACCTCACGGGAAGAACTAGTATGGCAAAAGATACGACCTACGATGAAAGCAAAATTAAGACTCTGAGTTCACTGGAGCACATTCGCTTACGGTCTGGTATGTACATCGGCCGTCTGGGTGACGGTTCCAACATGGATGACGGGATCTACGTGCTGGTCAAAGAGGTCGTGGATAATGCGATTGATGAGTACATCATGGGCTTTGGCAAGCGAATCGATGTCACGGTAGACAATAATGTCGTCTCGGTGCGAGACTTTGGACGTGGTATTCCTTTGGGTAAAGTCATTGACTGCGTTTCGATGATCAATACCGGTGCCAAGTACAACGACGATGTGTTTCAGTTTTCTGTGGGTCTCAACGGTGTGGGTACCAAGGCCGTCAATGCCTTAGCCAGTCGTTTTCTGGTTCGTTCGCATCGTGAAGGAAAGTTTTTTGAAGCTGTCTTCCAACAAGGCAAACTTCTCAAAGAAAACCAAGGTAGTACGACCGAACCTGACGGCACGTTTGTCGAGTTTCAACCGGACAAGGAAATCTTTGGAGACTATCAGTTCAACAAAGAGTTCCTGGAACAACGCATGTGGAATTATGCCTGCTTAAACCAAGGACTCAAGCTCTACCTGAATAAAGAAAAGTTTGAAGCGAAAAATGGATTGCTCGATCTTTTGAACGCCGAAATTGGCGAAGGGGAAGCGTATCCGGCCGCTTACTATAAAGGGCAATACCTGGAGTTTGCGTTTACCCACACAGGCAGTTACGGTGAAAATTACTTTTCATTTGTCAACGGCCAGCACACCGCTGACGGTGGTACACACCTGTCAGCATTTCGCGAAGGCCATTTGAAAGGAATCAATGAGTTTTTTAAAGAAAACTATAATGGTCTGGATGTCCGTGAAGGCCTGACTGCGGCGGTTGCCGTCAAGATCAAAAACCCCGTCTTTGAAAGCCAAACGAAAAACAAACTGGGCAACACAGACATTCGATCCTGGATCGTTCAAGCGGTAAAAGAAGCGGTCATGGACTTCTTGCATAAAAATGTTGAGACGGCACGGATTCTTAAAGACCGGATTATCTCGAATGAAAAATTGCGCAAGGAACTCAATACCGTCAAAAAAGAGGCCAAAGAGGCTGCCAAGAAAATTGCCTTGAATATTCCTAAACTCAAGGATTGCAAGTACCACATTGAAGACGGCGAGAAAGGTGCGGGGTCCATGATTTTCATCACGGAAGGTCAATCTGCAGCCGGTTCAATGGTCACGGCGCGTGATGTTTACACCCAAGCCATCTATGCACTTCGTGGTAAACCAGAAAACCTTCATGGAAAAAAGCGAACTGAAATTTATCGG
>JAJXWL010000017.1 GCA_021781625.1 bacterium | reverse complement strand
AGGCGTTCCCCTTGTGGTCGTTCTAGGAGGAAGCCTAGGGGCCGTCCAGATCAATGAACTGATTAAAGCGCGACTAGAACAATGGGCAGGTAAGGTGTTCGTGATTCACCAGACCGGTAAGGATTGGACACCACCTGCCGATACAGCATGGTACCGTTCCAGGCCGTTTTTTTCCACCGAAATGCCCAATCTGTATGCGTGCGCCGACGTGGTCCTTGGTCGCGCCGGGGCGGGAACTTTGTGGGAAGCCTGCGCGGTTGGGGTTCCCCTGCTCTTGATTCCCCTCGAAGTCGGCTCACGCGGTGACCAAGTACGCAACGCGCAATTCTTTTCGAACCGGGGTGCCGCCGAGCAGTGGACACCAGGTGAAGGCGAGGCACAATTTGACCGAAAGCTTCAAGACCTGTTAGACCACCCCGAAAAACGAACCCAGATGAAGAACGCCCAAAAAGCGTTTTCTGGAACCCAAGCTACAATGGTGATTGCAAAAAGAATTTTGTCTTGCATGGAGACCGAGCCACTTGTACGATAACCTTTTGTTCCAGAACCGGTTAACCAGTCTGCTCACCCAAGAAGTGCAAACGGCCTCGTTCCCCCCGGGTGTTTTATTTCATGGTCCAGCCCGATCCGGGAAGCTCACCGTGGCCTTGGAAACAGCACGGGCTTTGTCTTGTGACAAAACCGGTGAATGGTCCTGTTCTTGCCCGGCCTGCCGACTACACCGTACTTTAGATTATCCGGACCTCATCTTGACCGGAAACAAGAATTTTTTGCCCGAAATTTTGGCGGGAAGCCAGTTGTTATTGACTAAGCCTTCAGAAGCCCGCCGCTTTTTTTTAATCCGTGCAGTCAAAAAATTGCTCAAACGGTTTGACCCACTGTTGTGGGAGGGCGACGAAGCCAAGTTAAAATCCGCCTGGAATCACCTTGAAGCCCTCAACGACTTGCTAGAAACCCTCTACCCACCGGTGCCAATTGCCGAAGCGTCTCAGCTGGAATTACTGTTGCCCAAAATTGAAACGGCATCACAGGCGTTGGTAAAGGTTCTGCCTGGCTCGGGCATACCGATTCAGCAGGTTCGCCGGTTATCGGCCTGGGCACGTGGAACCAGCACGCAAAAGGCCAAATTTGTCCTTTTAGAAAACGCCGATAAGATGCAAGAATCGGCCCGCAACGCCTTGCTGAAAATTCTAGAAGAACCCCCCAAAGGCACCTATTTCATGCTGTTAACCAGCCAAAAAGGGGCCATTCTTCCGACCATTCTTTCTCGCGTGCGAGCCTTAAGCCTGGTGGAACGCACCTCGGCAGAACAACAGCAGTTACTTTCGACCCTGTTTCATGTACCCACCGGTGAAGTTCCTGATTTGGTTTCGTACTTTCAAGCGTTCGAGACCGATAAGCAGGGTGGTTTTGAAGCCTTGGCGGAGACCTTCTATACGTCGCTGACTTCACCAGTGTACCCATTCGACGAGCAAGCTAAGTTTTGGGCTGAAGAAGATAACTTTACAGCCTTTTTGCAGGCTCTGGTCAAACCCTTGACCAGAGAACGCCCCCCTGTTCGAGAACCAGACCGAGTATTCCGCTTAATTCAAGAAACCTCGACCAGGCGCGACCAGTTTAACCTATCGGCCTCGTTATTGATTGAAACGCTGTTTTACCGGACGAGGCAAATCCAGTGAGCCGGTTTATCAAAAAGGCTCTCGAAAAGCTCCCCCGTCTCGATAAGGGCCAGCTGGGCGAGTTATTAAAAGACATTGTCGCTGAACACCAACTCTACGAGGCCAGCTTGCAATCCATTCCCGGCGGGTTGGTTGTCTTATCGTCCGACAACAAGGTGCGGTTTCATAACAAGGCGGCAGAACGATTTTTGGGCCTGTCGACTGGTGTCGAAACCTCCGAGAAGCCGATTTGGAACCTCCCGGTTGACCGCGAGGTGGCCGAGTACCTGAGACAAACCCTTAACTCGACAGAACCTATGGTTGCTCGAGAGTTTACTTTTGATGCGCCCAACGGCCCCCGGGTTTTAAATTTTCTTCCCCTTCCGCTTTTAGAAGATGGGCATATCCAAGGGGCCCTTATTTTTATTCAAGATGTTACCGAGCGCAAGAGTCGTGAAAGCCGCCTGAGGCGGGCTGAGAGTCTGGCGAGTTTGACCACCCTTGCGGCGGGTGTTGCCCACGAAATTAAAAACCCCCTGGGGAGCATAGGCATTCATATTCAGCTCATTCAACGGGCCTTAAAAAACCCGACGTCGAGTGCTCTGGCGACCATGGCCAAGGACCTGGACGTGATCAACGAAGAGATTTCGCGACTGAACGGCATTGTGGTTGATTTTTTGTTTGCTGTTCGCCCCATGGATACCAACCTAGTGTTGGGGAGTGTCGGCAAGATTCTTAAAGACCTCTTCGAGTTCATGGACGAGGAGCTTGCCCAAGCCGGTGTCCACGTCAAATTAGCTCTGTCCGACGGCGACGATACGGTCTTGTTAGACGAGCGTTTTTTAAAGCAGGCATTTTTAAATATCGTCAAGAATTCGCTTCACGCAATGCCCGACGGCGGAACTCTGACGGTCACGAGCAAACGAACGGTTTCGGGTTTAGAAGTTGTCGTTACCGACACGGGCTCGGGAATTCCCTCCGAATTACTCGAAAAAATCTTTGAACCCTACTTTACCACCAAAGATTTTGGGTCGGGACTGGGCCTGACGATGGTCTACAAGATTGTTAAAGAGCATGGTGCGGATATCCGCGTCACCTCAAAGGTCGGTGTGGGTACGGCCGTGACGATTTTATTTCCCTGGCCGGCACGAACGCCTCAACTCTTAGATTTCAAAGGAGAGGTCCCTTGAATCTGACGATTTTAGTGGTCGACGATGAAAAGAATATCCGCGAGGGGCTGATACGTGCCCTAGAACTGGATGGTTACGAAGTGCTGGGTGCCGAGGACGGCAAACAAGCCTGGGAGCTTGTGCAAAAACGGCCCGTCGACTTGGTAGTTACCGACCTCAAGATGCCCCGTCTGAGCGGTGAAGAGCTGATTAAGAACATTACCTCGACCCAACCCAACCTCCCGATCATCGTTCTTACAGGACACGGGACTGTCGAAAACGCGGTAACGGCCATGCGCCATGGTGCCTATGACTTTTTAACCAAACCGGTGAACTTGGACCGGCTGTCCCTGCTAGTCAAACGCGCCCTCGAAACACGGGTTTTAGCCAAAGAACACCAGGCCCTAAAAGAAGAGGTAGAAAAGCTCGAAAAAAAGCGACAGTTTGCGCAGATCATTGGCAAGTCGGCGCAGATGCAACGAGTGTTTGAGGTAATCAACCAAGTCGCCAGTACCAGAGCTTCGGTACTCATTACCGGCGAAAGTGGTGTGGGTAAGGAACTGGTGGCCGACGCGATTCACCACCTTTCGGACAGACGCGAGGGACCCTTTATTAAAACGCACTGTGCCGCGCTTACCGAAACCCTACTAGAAAGCGAGCTCTTTGGTCACGAAAAAGGTTCGTTTACCGGTGCCGTTGGACAAAAAAAAGGTCGCTTTGAACTGGCCGACGGTGGTTCCATTTTTTTGGATGAAATTGGTGAAATTAACCCCAGCGTTCAGGTCAAACTCTTGCGCGTTCTTCAAGAAAAATCGTTTGAACGGGTCGGTTCTGAAAAGTCGTTAGAAGTGGATGTGCGAGTCATCAGCGCCACCAACCGCGACCTCAAAAAAGAAATTGCGGCCGGACGCTTTCGCGAGGATCTTTACTATCGCCTCAACATTGTGAATATCCATATTCCGCCGTTGCGAGAACGTAAAGAGGATATCCCACTGCTGGCCGCCACCTTTTTAACCGAGATCGCCGAAGAGAACCATAAGACCATTGAAGGGATTGACCCCAAGGCCCGCCTGGCCTTGTACAACTACTCTTGGCCTGGCAATGTCCGCGAGCTACGCAACTGTATGGAAAGCTCGATTGTTCTTTGCAAAGGCAACATCATCACCTTCGATGACCTGCCCCCTGCGGTTCGTACCGCCGATGACGGGCAGTATATTCGCCTTGAAGTGGGCGTCAGCATGGACCAGGCTGAAAAAGAGATAATCCGCCAAACCTTGATTCACTTGCGTGGCAATAAAAGCCGGACGGCGGAGGTGTTAGGGATAGGCCGCAAGACCCTACATCGTAAATTGCACGACTACAATTTGATTGAAGAGTTCGGCAGTTCTGATACGTAAAACCAAGTGGAAGCACTAGATAATAGAACACGCGGGTATTTGGTAGAAAACAGGGTCAACACTCATGACAGTCTGAAGGTTGGTGTCGTGAGGCTGGGGGACGCAAGCACCTCAAGCTTGCAAGAGGGCTTTTAGTTCATTTCCACTACCTTCAAAAAAGACTGTAATACCAGGGATTTCCTTGTATAATTGTATTCAATGAAAAGATTTCGTCAAGTCTCAAACTTTCAAGTGTTCCAAAACCCTTGTGTTTACGTTAAAATGAGATGCTAACAAAACTGCTAACACAGTTGAGTGATAGTTAGATTTCAACAATCATATTCTTATCAAATCTTGAAAAAGATTAATTATCAGCACATCAAAATTGAAAAAAACGCGCTTGTTCGCTGGAAAGGATTTGCTGTTTAAAGTTGAATGATATAGATCTCATGGTGCAATGATTCATTTCAACAACGGCAAACCTAGTTCTTTCAAAAACTCATTGTGCTTTTTGGTTGTCTCATCAATCTTACTCTCGATATTGTTAAGTTCTTGGTTAACTATAATTAGGTCGATCTCTTCCTCTTCCTGGGCCGTGCTGATGTACCGGGAGATATTCAGGTTGTAGCCGTTGGTCCTGATCTCATCCATTCCAACTCGGCGCGAGTAGCGGTCTTCAGGGTTCCGCATTTTGTATGTTTCGACGATCTTGTCGATGTGTTCTTGGGTCAGCCGGTTTTGGCGCTTGCCTTTTTCAAAGTACTCTGCCGCATTGATGAAGAGCACGTCGTCGTACTTCTTGCATTTCTTCAAAACCAAGATACAAACAGGAATCCCAGTCGAGAAGAAAAGGTTGGCTGGCAGGCCAATTACCGTATCGATGTTTCCGTCTTCCAACAGTTTGGTGCGAATACGTTCCTCGGCACCTCCACGGAAGAGGACTCCATGGGGAAGGATGATCGCCATGGTCCCTTCCTTAGCCAGGAAGTGGAAACCATGTAGCAAGAATGCGAAGTCTGCGGCTGACTTGGGTGCTAGTCCGTGGTTCTTGAACCGGAAGTCCTCGGCGACAGCGTCCGTGGGTTCCCAACGGTAGCTAAACGGAGGATTGGCCACCACGGCGTCAAAGCGGGGTTCCTTGGCAGGGTTGAGCTCACGCAAATAATCCCAGTCGTTCAAGAGCGAATCCCCATGGTAAATCTCAAACTCAGAATCTTTGACGCCATGGAGCAGCATGTTCATCCGCGCCAGGTTGTAAGTGGTGATATTTTTTTCTTGCCCGTAAATTTTGCCTATTCCATGGGGGCCCATGATCTTACGGACATTCAACAACAGGGAGCCGGAACCGCAGGCAAAGTCCAGCACCTTTTCCAGATGCTTCTTCTTACCCGTAGAAGGATCCTGGCTATCCAGGGTCACAATGCCCGAAAGGATGCTGGAAATCTGTTGGGGCGTATAGAACTCGCCCGCCTTTTTACCCGAACCGGCGGCGAACTGACCAATCAGGTACTCATAGGCATCGCCAAGAATGTCGCTCCGGGTGGAAAACTTGGCGATACCTTCGGCTATCTTCTGGATAATGGTACAGAGTTTGGCATTTCGGTCGGTATAGTTCTTCCCGAGCTTTTCCGAACTCAGATTGATTTCCGAGAACAATCCTTGAAAGGTGCTCTCAAAAGAGTCGTTCTCGATATGTTTGAATCCGGCTTCCAAACGATGAAGGAGCTCGGTATCCTGGGTGCGCGCCATTTCCGCGATGCTGGACCACAAAAACTCCGGCTTGATCACGTAATGCACCTTGCGGCGCATCTGGGCTTCAAAGTCTGGCACATCGGCGAGATTGCACTCATACCAGGTTTGAAGAGGATTGGTTCCCGGTTGGTCACTGTTATCAGGGTAGTCGCTCCCCAGTTCCTTTTGGACAGCAGTTTCATAGTTATCCGATAGATAACGCAAGAAGAGGAAGGAGAGCATGTAGTCGCGGAAGTCATCGGCGTTCATGGCCCCACGAAGTTGATCGGCGATGCCCCAAAGGGTGTTGCCCAGCTCTTTTTGGTCGATGTCAGTCATAATGCGATACCTCCAACAGGTTGCCAGTTTGTGATGTCAATTGCGACGAAATCAATGAAGAAGAAATCCATAGGTATCTACCAACTTGTCAAAGACTTTGACAAAAAGATCTTCATTGTCCGGAGTCATTTTCACCGGTTGATATTGATAGACTTTTTGGTGCGAGAGGGTATTGATTTGATTGGCGACGTGCGAAGGATCATCGACGCCGATCTTTTCAAGGACATAGGCGAAACGCCCGCATCCGAGAAAGGAGGCTACATTTTCGAGGATTTGCCGCAACAGAGCAAAGTGAAAGGTGTACAAAGCCTCGGCTTTTGCATCCTTCAGAAGCTGTAAAAGCCGCAGGTGATACAAGAAGACATCATTTTTTGGATTCTCCAAAGTGAGAACACCGGTCTTTAAGCTCAGAAGGAACGGCTTAACAGACTTCTTATACTTTTCCGATTTTTCACCTTTGGTAAGCCAATCTGCCAGGATTGAGAAAAGGCCAAAGTGGTGAGTAGTGATAATGATTTTGCGGGTCTCGAACTGTGCTTCTATGAGCTGAAAGAGCGTGTTCGCAGTTAAGAAAATGTTATGGTCATCCAAGCTGGATACCGGGTCATCGATGAAGAAGTGTTCCGCCTGCTCACCAGCCCAGGCGTCCAAATCAAAAAGCGCCAAGAAGAAGCACCACACGAAGATACGCTCTTCTCCTCGGGAGATCTTTATGGGTTGATCTATAATCTCGCCGTCCTTGACCGGAAAAAAGGAAATCGATTCGATTCCCTTTTCGGTGTCTTCGAAGGACTTGAAACGAAAATCATACTTGGGTCCATAGGGAATCAGCTTGGTCCGGATTGCCTCTTCAGTCAGTTCACTATGAAATTGATTGAGACTACTCGGGTGAATATTCAGCCTAAAGTCACCTTCATTTTCCCAGGTAAAAAGATCTTCACTGAAGGCGTTATAGTACACACCTGAATGATTTCCGGCATTGTCCGCCTTTGTGTGATCCTTGTAGGCAACAGAAAGCCTTGTTTTGCCTGTTCCGTTGAAGGCATAGATCAGGACGACTTTTTCCTTGAGCTGATGAAGTTCATCGGCAATCTCTGCAATTCTTGGGGTCAAATCTAGACCTGAATCACTCATCAGCATTCTCCGAAACTGCGGGAAAGAGTTGTTGCATCAGACCACTTTTGAGCTTTTGAAGTGCTTCAATCTTGTCGGATATTGCGGCCATGAGGACATCAATTGAAGAAAAGCAATGAGCAATTCTCCCTTGCTCTGTTGGGTCTGGGACACGGATTCTCACGTCAGAAAATTGTGACTTGTTGACAATGGGGACGGCTTGTCGCCCGGCTAAAGCGATTATCTTGTCGACGCTTCTTTCTATGCTGACGAAAATAAAACCCGCATCATTGCCATTTCTCGGTATTATCGAGTTAATCTGTTGATTGGTTGCGCATTCCCTAGTGTTTTGGGCGATCTTTCCAATCGTCGAACCGATACAAACGACCAAGACACTACCCGGTGGTACTTTCCTTGTTTGTTCAAATCCCAAGGCTGAAAGTTTCGTCTTGGTATCTGTAACGTACCTCTTGTTGCTCATGTCCGCTGGCGATACAAACATTTTTTCTGTTCCATAGTATGCACTCTCGGCGGTACTTGGGGTACTTCCCGTAACCACTGTCCCAATCTCTCCGATCGATTTTTCAACCCATTCCCCCATACCTTCGAACTCCGGAAAGCGCAGTTTGGGGACGGTTTCGCCTTCGGTGGGGAAGAGTTGCTGCATCAGGCCCTTCTTGTGGGTCTTGAGGGCGTCGAGCTTTTGGTTGTGGGCGGCGATGAGGTCGTCCAGGGAAGAGAGGCAATCAGCGATCTTTTGTTGTTCAGTAATTGCTGGATATGAGATTGGAATCCTGCAGAAGTTCTCGAACTTAAGATTTAAGGTATCCTTCACTAAACCCTGTGAATACTTGTGGAATTGTTTAATGAGTCCATTGGTCTTGAAGTAGTTGAAGAAGAAACTTGAAACGAGCTCTATCTTTGGTTTGCATACAGTGTATGCCGGGCTAACAATTCCTTCTTGATCAACAAGTGCACAACGCCCTTCCCACATGCGCATTGTGTTGTAGGCTATGTCTCCAGGAACAATTCTTAGGTATTTTGACTTGTCGGTACCCGATACGTTTTTCCTATTGGTTTCGCTTTGGGGAATAATGCCTTCTTTGTCTGTAAGGGAAAGCAATGGCAGGGTTGAAAATCCTGACTCAATCCGCTCAAGAAACACATCAGCACAAGTTGCTTCTTTCCACTCCCCCGCATCCTTGAACTCCGGAAACCTTATCTTGGGTACGCTCATGGTTGTACATTCCTTTTTTCCTCAGTGGCGAGTTGGATATTAGGTCCGCCACCCAAGACAAAGCGGGCCTTTTCTTTCCGCAGCATTTCATAGGGTGTCATAAAGTGCAGATTGAGGCCCGCACAAACATTGGGAATCTTGATCCTTTTGACGGTGTTGGCTGGAACTTCATGGGTGACGACGACGTGATTGCCGCTCAAGGCATGGGCAATCAGATAGTAGTCGGCAACCTGCATAAAGGTGCTGACGGCGGCTGGCTCATAGCCTTGGCCCATCACCCAATTACTCACCCGCCCGAAGTGAGGCACTATGGCTCCATCAGTCTTGCGGAAAAAGCTGGTGGAGCGACCAGCCATCCAGGTGCTGAGCTCATCTGAACCAGCGGCAATTTCGTCGGCCACCTTGTCGATGGTATACACCGCCCCAGCAGCGTTTTGATCGATGATCCATTGCCAGAAAGCAGGGCAGAAATCCAGGCCATAGTACAGGTTTTTTGCCTGGATGAATACATTGGCGTCCAAGAGGTAACTCATGCCATCACCGCCAGTTCACGGGCTGCTTGGTAGAAGGTAGCAGAGGATCGCACACCTAGCATTCGAAAGGCATCTTGAAAGAGTGTTTGTCCTTCCAAAGTACTGGCCAAGACCGCGCGGGCAAAACGTTTGCCGGTTCTAGCCCCCAAGGTTCGATAGAAGTCTCCACCACCACTCCCCCGATCCACTGCGGCCAGACGTTCCAACTCTTGGTGATAGTTCTGCCAGAGGACAGATTGGGTAACCAGCCCTGCGTCAAAGAGGCGACGGAGGATGACCAGGGAACTGACTTTGAAATGGCGGGCCAGACGCTGGAGCTCTTCCGACAATGTTGTAGAAGTCTGGAAAACATGACGTAAAGCATCCTCAGGTACCAGGAGTTCAGCAGCCACTGCGTTGCACCAGCGTTCGAGTTGCTGCTCGGGAACTCGGCCTGTCTCAGTATCAAACAGGCCGCTTTGACCCAAGGCGATATGAACCAGCTCATGGGCCAAGGTGAAAATCTGGGCGGCCTTGCCGTCACTGGCATTCAGGAATACCAAAGGGGCGTGGTCATCGCTCAGGGCAAAGCCCCGGAACTCTTCGACATCCAACTTGCGGTGACTATTGCTGCCCACAATGGAGCTGGCCATAACCAATACCCCGGCATCTTCAGCTTTTTGAATGTGGTAGCGCAAGGCATCGGACCAAGTGGGCAGACGTTGGCGTTCATCCAAACTGATCCCCAGCAAGCCACCCAGACGAATCGCAGCGGCCTTGGAGTTTTCCTGAAACGTAATGCTGTTCACAAGCGGACACGCTTCCAGACCATTCAGTCGGGCAAAATCCCGGTACCAGTCCTGGCGTTGCTGACACAAATACAAAGTGTCCAAAAGATTGGGGCTCGGTTGGTCTACCCCTTGGTCACGTACAGTACGGTAATCAGTTATAGGGAGAGTTTCGGCCACGGGTTCAGGCAAGAAAAGGTACCCGATAGGTACATGAACCGCGTGGGCATAGAGCTCCAGTTGGCGAAGAGTTGGTTGAGCTTCTCCAGCTTCCCATTCCCGGAGTTTGGGGAAACGCTTGTCCAGCATCCCAGGTTCCAAGCGTGCTCGCTGACGGGCCCAGGTGAGAAGCTGCGGGCTTATGGGAATGGTATCACTTCTCATAAGCCGCCAATCCAGAAATCTCCCGCCCCTGGGCTAGCTTGTGCAAAATAGGCACAAGTTTTTCCATTAAGGCCAATTCTTTTTGGGTACGAGCTTTCCATCCCAAGTCCAAGGGTTCAAGGAGCTTGGTCAAGGCTTCTCCATCGAAAACCATTCGACTAAGGATGCCTTCGACAAAAGCTTGAAGGAACTCAGGCTGAATACCCTGCGCAGTTGCAAGATCGACGATTTCTTGTTGGTGTTTGGCGTTTTTGAAGGCCTCATATCCCTGGCGGATACTTGCTTCGTTCAATCCAGTCTTTGTCCCGAGGGTTTCGATGTAAGCGATGATGTCTTCCCGGTCATCCATGAACTTGGCATCGGATAGAATGAGTCCGACCAGTTGGTCCCGTGTCATCTTCTGCTTTTCGGGTGGGGCATTGGTATAACCCGCAATCAGACCCATGATGTAGTCATAGTCAATGACGGCCGAAGCAAAGAGGACAAACTCAAAGTCCAACTGTGGTACATCCATGGGTTGATCATTGATACCGCCTGGTTGATTTGCCCTGAGTATCTGGGCAGTTTCCAGGTAGACCCCCTTGTAGGCCCAGTGGTCTTCTGCTGGTAACACGGCTTCAATCTGCGTTCTGTCCGACGGGGTCAGGTCAGTGTATTGGTCGAGTTGTGTCTTGAGCCGTTGAACCTCTTTGAACAAAGTAATGAACTGTCCACGGGCTGTATCCCCCTTCAACTGGGGCACATCCTCAGGCCGGGCGTCGAGGCCTTGGGAGGCCATGAAGCTACCAAGATTGGTCATGGCTTCCTGCAACTTGCTGATGACCACTGGGGCGGGATCGACAAGCCAGATTTCTTTCGCAGCCTGGGTGTCTTGTCCGGAGAACAAGGCAATCGCTGTATCGACGGCATCTTTCTGGCCACGGAAATCCAGGACGTTCCCATAGGGCTTGGTGTCGTTGAGTACCCGGTTAGTGCGGGAGAAGGCTTGAATCAAACCATGGAACTTCAGATTCTTGTCCACGTAAAGGGTGTTGAGGTACTTCGAGTCGAAGCCCGTCAAAAGCATATCCACCACAATGATCACATCGATTTTCTTGCTGTGTGGTAAGTCCTGGTTGTTGTACTGTTGGTCCTTGATCCGCTTTTGCACGTCCTGGTAGTAAAGGTCAAACTCACCAATGCTGTGATTGGTTCCATATTGGACGTTGTAGTCGGCGATGATGGTCTTCAGAGCAACTTTCTTTTCTTCCGGTGCTTCCTGGTTATCCAGCTTTTCTTGGGGCAAGTCTTCTTGAATCTGCTGTACGTCCTTGTCGCCTTCGGCAGGCGGCGAGAAGACACAGGCAATGTTCAGCGGGCGGAATGCGCCATCCTCAGCCTGCCGTTTGGTTTGCTGATCCTTAAAAAGACGGTAGTATTCGATAGCGTGATTGATGGACTGACAGGCCAGCACTGCATTGAACTTGCGACCGTTGGTAGCGTCGTCATGTTTGGAGATGATTGCTTCAACCACAGCCTTTTGGGTAAAGAACTCACCGGGCTTCGGCTGGCTACTGCCTTCAGCTTTGAAATAGTCAATGTGGAAACGCAGAACGTTGCGATCTTCAATGGCGTGGGTGATGGTGTAGGCATGCAGTTGCTTCTGGAAAATATCATCCGTAGTTTTCCAGGTTTGCTCGGTGCCGTCGATTTTCTTTGCAGTGGCATTGTCCTCGAAGATCGGAGTTCCCGTAAAGCCAAACAATTGCGCCTTGGGAAAGAACTCTTTGATAGCTTGGTGATTTTCACCAAATTGAGATCGGTGACACTCATCGAAGATGAAGACAATCCGCTTGTCCCGTAGCGGTTCCAGGCGTTCCTTATAGCCCCGCTTGCTGGAATCATCGAGCGCCAACCCAAGCTTTTGAATGGTAGTGACTATTACCTTGTTGGCGTAGTCCTCAGAAACCAGTCTTTTGACCAAAGTTTCAGTATTGGTATTTTCCTCAACGCAACCAGCTTGGAACTTTTTAAACTCTTCACGGGTTTGGCGGTCTAAGTCCTTGCGGTCTACCACGAACAGGCACTTGTCAATGTCAGGGTTATCCTTGAGCAGCGTAGAGGCCTTAAAGGACGTCAGTGTTTTTCCACTTCCCGTTGTATGCCAGATGTAGCCATTGCCACGGTTCTGGTGGATGCACTCGACGATGGCTTGTACCGCATAGATTTGGTAGGGGCGCATCATCAGGAGCTTTTGCTCGCTGGCCACCAGTACCATGTAACGGCTGATCATCTCGCCCAAGGCGCACTTCGCCAGGAACGCATCGGCAAAGGTATCCAGATATGTAATTTTGCGATTGTCTGGAGCCGCAAATTGGTACAAGGGCAGAAAACGTTCGTCCGCATCAAAACTAAAGTGCCGCGAATTGTTGTTCGCGAAATACCATGTGTCGGTCCGGTTGCTGACGATGAACAGCTGGATGAAACACAGCAGGGTCTTGGTGTAGCCGTTACCAGGGTCGTTCTTGTATTCGACGATCTGCTTGAGGGCCGTTCGAGGGGTAATCTTAAGACCCTTCAGTTCGATTTGAACCACAGGGACACCATTGATCAAAAGAATGACATCATAGCGATGGTTACTATAGTCAGTATTGATCCTAAGTTGGTTTATAACCTCGAAATTGTTCTTGCACCAATCTTTGATATTAACCAAGGTATAGTGGAGAGCCGTACCGTCTTCTCGTTCAAAGGTCTGGCGTTCGCGCAGGAGCTTTGCGGATAGGAACACATCGGGATTGATGACCTCATCCAGAAGCCGGTTTTTCTCGTAGTGAGTCAACCTTACCTTGTTGAGGTCTTCAAACTTCTGGAAGAAGTTAGCTTCCAGACTTGCCCGGTCGCGAATGTCAGAGCGGTAGGTGTATTTGAGCTCACCCAGTTTTTCAATGAAGTCTCGTTCAATTTGGCTTTCCAGTGGCATAGTTGAAACCTACCGTATTTTAGCACTTTTTTGACTTTAAATGAATGTTCCACCTCAGTAGAAACCAATTTTTTCACATAGTCAAATGAATATTTTTGATAATTAAACTCCAATTGTCAATAGAATACCATATGAGAAATTAAATTTTTAATCATTCGTGTTATATATACCGCTTAAAATCCCAGCCGCATTCGGCGGTTTGAAACCAGCCCCTGTAGGCAGATTCCGAAGGGCCACACTGTTTCCAATGTTCCTTCATCTGTCACATAGTTACGGATTTTACGTCCCCCTCTAGGGCCTACTCGTGGCACACGGTTGATCTGTTAGACACTTCCACTCTCATAGATTGACCTAAATCTACTAATCGGAATGATTCCGATCGTCTCAAAGGACCGACAAAAACCCTCAATACCTGGAAAAATCGTGGCATATGAAATGTTCATCTTCGCAAGATTCTCTATTAACTCTATGGTGGCCGTTTCCGAAATGTTCAATTTGTAGACAAACTCGTCATTTCCCTCAATATCATAACATTCAAGAATCTTGTCGTGCGAGTAGTTGAGTGTATTCGGAATCAAGAAAGCTCCCTGCTGCGCTAGCAGTCTTTGATTGGTGAATCGCGGCTCGAAAGGCAGAAGGACGGTATTATCAAGCACTTTATTCTGCGCCATGATGTTATCATATTTTTGTGCTACATCATCATAGGTGGCTTCATCAATCTCCTTTATATCCTTGAACTTGACACAATATACAGACGCTTTTTGTTTCATTCCGGAGAGGGCAAAGAAAAGTCCGACATATGGCGAAAATGAAAAGTCAAGCAGCCTCGTCGGGGCACCAAAATGTTGCATGACCGAAAGCCATTCAAAATCCAACTCTTTGTCCGGTGTGTGGTCCAGATACAGATGGGCTGACCGTTTGAAGTTTGCGATCATTTGCTGCTCGTAGGTTTCGCGATTCAGAGCAATCGGCTTTTTTTGCCGAGGTTCCTTAACTTTAGGTTCCGTTCAATCGATCTAAAAAGGGAACTCTCGAGTTTCCACTTGTGGCTCGATTGACCACGATATATCCATTCACGATAGTTATGCTCTCCCACGACCTCCGAAAAAGCTTTCCAGGAATTAATTTCAATAGTCTTCAAGGTTTTCTTCTCCCTCAGTTTTGGCGCGAAGCGTCTGTCTAACGCCCAAATAAGTCAAGTTGATTTGCCTGTTCTATCAGGCACCGCGTCGATGTCGGACTCGGCATGGACGCCGAGGCCGACCTTAGGTTCGATGCTAGGATTCAGCATCCGGCATATTACGCTTTTCAAGATTAATACTAAAGTTGAATTTAAGAGCCTTGTCTAAGGACAAGTCGAGTTCAGTCCAGCTCTTGAGCATTTGATAGTGCTGGCATTTTTTCCAGAAATTGTCAAAGTTCGCTTTCACAGAGAAGTCGACATTATCTTTACTTGAAAATGGAACGATAAAAACTAAAAGGATTTGTGCAATCCTGACTTCGGCAAAAAGAAACGGAAACTCTGCATTCTCGTTCTTCCGTCGATATAGAGTAATCTTAGGTTGCTCTTGATACGGATTTAGAACATGTGCCATTACTCTTGGTACCGTCCAGACGGTGCCATCGTTTTTCGGGTTGAGTATCCAATTCGCGGTTTGAGAAAAAAACTGGACATCCTCTTCGTTAGCTAGACCCAAGGCGAACTTTGCGAGCTGCCGGTAGACATTTGACTTGTTTAAAGTCGAATAGTTTTTGAGTTGAAGGTGATACTTCTCGCCAGGAATAATCTCTGAAAAATCCTGACTTTGAATGGTCGGCATCCCAGCCACATTCCGAATCTCAGCCCCATCCTCAAACTTTAACGTTGGTACGCCATGTTTACCTCGTCCATTGAAGGGCACGCGGTATATTTTGAAATACTCGAAGAAATCGAGATCGATCGTTTTGGAGAACTGAGCATTGCAGGTGTCGCACTCATCGTGCGTAAAATATACCTTGTTTCCAATAGACTCCGGAACGGTGTGTGCTTCCTGATCAAAACTGGCTCCAGTTGCGGTGGTCCTTCCACAATAGCGACACGTCCTATCGCTTTTTTGGCGGGGTCCAGCGTAGTATCGCTTTTCCGACGATATGGGACTTATTTGGTAGCTCCCAATAAGCGGCCCAAATGTGTTCTCTATCCATGCCCACTCGTCTTTGGCTTGCCGATACGCCTCCTCCATCGAAAGTCCGCTGTCAAGAAACCGAAGCAGCGCAATCGTTTGTAATGAAACTGAGAACGGCTGCTCTACTTTTGGATATACCAGGCAGTGGCTTCCGTTTGGAATCTTCTTGAAGAAGCTTTCAAGTTGATTAACACGTGGCACCTTTTTTGAGTAATGTTGGACTATCGTCTGCAATCGGTCTTTGTGACTTTGCTGAAGTTGGAATAGACCGAGGTTGATCGTATTTTCTTCTTCGTCAAGATTTCCGAACGTACCAAGAAAATTAAGAAGAAATTCGGATGTAGTGAGTTCGTCTCCGTCCACTGAGAATTCAATTGTAGATATCGAAGTGTAGACGACCAAATTTGCCACATTCTCCTCCTTGTGTCCTACTGCCCAATATCTTTTGGTTCAGCGCCATGGATGGCGCGCGCGAGTTGCAAGTGTGCCGTGCCCGCGAAAGCGGGTCGGTAGAACGCTGTTTTAACCGGTAGCGCGAAGCGATGTCCGGATGAGTCGAGTAAGCCGGAGGGATTTCACCCCCAGCCCCTCACAGAATCGAATTTGCAGATTTCTCGCATAAGCCTCTTCGATAGTTATCACGTCCGCTACTCTTTTTCGTTTGAACCCTCGGGGCACACGCCGGTTGTTAGCTGATCTATATTCTATGTCCTTTCGGTAAAATCATGTATTTCGGAATCCGGATGTGATCTGGTTTATGAATTACTTCTTTAATTGCCATGGCAATATCGTCTGGAGTTAGCGTACTAGAAATATTCAGTAGTTCTCTTGGATGAATTGGCCAGTCTTTGTGAAGATTCGTACTTACCAATCCAGGCTCAATGCAAGTGATCTGAATATTGGTATCAGAGAGTTCCATTCTTAGGGATTCAGCCAATGCTTCCAAAGCGTGATTACAGGCAGCATAGGCACCAGAATCCTCGCGCGTCTTCGTACCTAATACACTTGACGTGATAAATATATGGCCTTGCCCTTGCTTCTTGAAATATTTCAGAAAAGTATAAATCATTCTGAATGATGATTCGACTTTCAGTCGAATCATATTGCTCATTTTATCGATGTCTATATCTTCAATTGTTCCTGATTCAATTGTTCCAGCGTTTACAAAGAGATAGTCGACCCTTTCGAAAGTTGAAACCGCAGTTGCAAGTAAACTGTATGGTGTGGACTCAACCAGAAGATCACAAGGAACATATCGAAGTTTGTCACACTCGGAGAAAGGTGACGTCACAGTACGACCGCTGGCTATTACAGACAAGCCATCAGAAAAGAGCATTTCAGTTATTGACTTTCCGATTCCGCTACTCGCCCCGGTGACAACTGCTACTTTTTCCAATCTACCCTTCTTTTATCGTTCTTCCTACGTTCCCGCAGGGTCCAGCTAACGCAGATTGAACTTTTCCTGAAAACTAACGATTTCCGTTTTTCCATGTTCCTCACGAAATAGGTCTACATTTATCTATTTACTAACAACCAAAAATAAAGTTATTCCGAATTCAATCTTCATATGAGTCATTTTATACGGCTCAATAATTTCTTCAATCTAACAGTCTCCAAAAATCACATTCACCCTTTCCTTCTCCAATTCTTACTTCTTCTTATCCATTTGTCAAATCCTTTTTCCCGGTTAGTTTCACTCCAATTTCACTCACATATTCCTCTTTGATCATCAAGGAGGTCAATTTTGTTCAACGAATCTCACTTCAATCGCCTGGTCCCCACGGGGATCGGCTTTCTCTTGTGGACTATCTCGGGGGTCCTCACCGTCTCACTCTTCTTGGACCTAGCCGGGGCAAATCTCTTCAAGATTATTCTGGCAATCCTCTGGGCCGGGGGCTTGGAAGCTTCAAAGGTCATCATTTGGCGTTGGGGTGGACGCTTTAGGATTCTCTCACTGGCTCTTATGGGTGTCACACTGTTCAGTGCTCTAGGAATTGCTTTGACCACAGTCGAGACCACTCAAGCTGATAGAAGGACTGACGCAACTCAGTCTTCTGTCTATTATATAGAGGAGACTCGCACCATCGCTGGGTTGCAGTCCCAAATCGCCGACGACTTGCACCGCTTAAAAGCACTTCCACCCGATTGGGTGACGGTTGCAAGATCAATCCGCTCTGACCTCGCTAAGCTCAGGTCTCAACTGGTTCAGTCCCAGGCTCAACTCGACTCATTCACCTCGGCACCTGTGATTGAAGCTCAAACGCCCTTCTCGCTCTTGGCAAGTTCACTTCACCTCAGCCGTAAACTTCTCGAAATCCTCGTGATCCTCATCTTGGTAATTCTCACTGAAGCTTCAGCGGCTACACTTTCAGGACAACGTCCTAAACTTCATCCAAAATCAGGACAGGATCAGGACGCATGTCCCGATCAAAACCTAATTTGTCCTAAAGATCAGGAGGCTGACCTAAAAATCAGGACAACTTTAGTTTTTCAGGACGAAGAGGATTTAGTGGTGTCCCAATTTTCAGGACAAGATCAGGACATCACAGCTCAAACCTATCTTGAAACAGCTTTGGATAATCCCAATGCCCCAAGATTACTAGGTCGTGCTGAGGTTGCTAAACGCTTGGGAATTGGAGAACGACAAGCCCGCTCTCTTCTGGAAGAACTCATCAAATCCGGTAGGGTCCAAAGGGGGGCCAAAAACTTTGAAGCTTCTCAGCCACCCAACGCCTCAAGCAATCTCTGAACATAAGCAAAGCTCACCTTAGCCTGTCTCCCCGCTTCAAACCGTGCCACCGAGGATTGTGTCGAACCTACCTTTGAGGCAAGTTCCCGTTGCGTCATTTTTACAGCTCTTCGTAGGCTCTTCACTTTCTGACCAATCTCAGTAGCAATCCGTTGTTCATCCAAGGCTTTCCTCACCGCCTCGTCAATCTCAAATTGTCGGGTCAACTCCTCATAGTACGTCCAGTTCATGAACCGCTCCTTTGAAGGCAAGATTTCATGCCCGTTCAGCAATCTTTCCAGCCCT
>JAJXWL010000202.1 GCA_021781625.1 bacterium | reverse complement strand
GGGAACGCCGCCACAGGTCCACTTGTCAGCACTTTTGTGTGTTTTACGGATGCTGGAAAGGTACCCGGTCAAGCCGGCATTAAAGAGAACGAAGGCATTAAAACCAAGGCTATAGCAGTAATCCGCATCAAAGTTTGACGGAAAGGCACAGCGGCCTTCGTAGCCAAAGAAGTGGGTCAGGGCACTGAATTTGCCGGAATACTTGTTTTCAGCGGTCCAAGTTTTGAGCTTGCGCTTGACCAGTTCTACTAAGAGTTTTTCTGTTTCAATCAAGGAAACTTGAACGTTACCGTGACTGTCGCGGTCTAAAAACAACTGACGTTGAATATCAGAAGGCAGTGCTTTAAGAACCTGGGCATTGGCAGGGGTTAAGTGTTTTTCCAGCCACGTTAATTGGGCTTCGAGGGTGGATTGTTTTTCAAACTCCTTGGGACCTTCGTGGTCATGGGCAAGCACATCCGAGAGCTGAGCAATCAAAGCCCCTACTTCGGGGATAAATTCAATCAGTCCTTCGGGAATTAGTACGATACCAAAGTTGTTGCCTTGTTCTGCCCGCTTGGCCACTACCGAAGCCACAGCTTCAACGATCTGATCGAGAGTTTGCTTTTTGGCAGAGACTTCTTCGCCAATGAGACAAACGTTTGGCTGTGTCTGAAGGGCACATTCCAGGGTAATGTGGCTGGCAGAGCGGCCCATCAGTTTAATAAAGTGCCAGTATTTTTTGGCGGAATTGGCGTCTCGGCCGATATTACCAATCAACTCACTGTATGTTTTACAAGCGGTGTCAAATCCAAAACTGGTTTCAATGTGTTCGTTTTTAAGGTCGCCATCGATGGTCTTCGGGCAACCCACTACGCTGACGTCCAGTTTGAGATTCTGAAAGTATTCGGCCAAAACTGCGGCATTGGTATTGGAATCGTCACCACCGATGATAACAACGCCGTTAATGCCATTCGCTTTAACCACAGCAACGACTTTTTCGAGATCTTCGGGTTTTTCAATTTTATCTCGACCGGAACCAATCATGTCAAAACCGCCGGTGTTGCGGTAGGCATCCATCAAATCGTCGTTAATTTCCATGAACTTGCCGTCGATGAGGCCTTTGGGACCACCTAAGGCACCCAAAAGCTTGGATTTTTTATTTCCTTTTTTGAGGCCATCGTACAACCCTGCGATGACATTGTGCCCGCCGGGAGCTTGACCGCCTGATAAAACGACGGCAAGGGTCAAAGCTTGTCCAGCATTCTTATTCTTACCAGAGACAACTTTCGCAATGGGGGCCCCATAGGTATGGGGAAAAAGAGCCTTGACTTCGTCTTGGTTTGCCACAGATTGGGTAGCTTGACCCAGTTCGACGACGATTTTGGCCAAATCACCTTGTAGTGCTGGCGGTAGTTTGGGTTTGTACTTGTAGCGATCTTTTTGCAAAGCGGAAATGGACATGAGATTCTCCTATAAGGTAATGGAAAAATGAATCAGAAAGGTCAACCCTGATTTTACGGCCTTGCCGGAGGTTGGTCAAGATTGAGGAGATTGGGCTGAGTTTCTTTTCGGTTACGACCAAAGCGAAGCGATTTCTGAGCTAGGTAAAGCCGGCGAATAATAAAATCCCTGAAGATACAGGCAACCGTGGAGGATTAAAAATTGCGCTTGTTCTTCTGTTTCAACACCGCAGGCCATGGATGTGAGTTCCAGGTCTTTGGCAGCCATGAGTAAGGCTTTGACGAGTTTGGCTCGGTCAATTTCACTAGGAATACCACTGAGAAGTTCACGGTCAATTTTAATGGCGTCAACGGGTAAGCGGTGCAAACGGGTTAGTGAGGCCCATTCTTTGCCAAAATTATCAACGACGAGTTGAATTCCAAGATTTTTAAGCTGATAAAGCTTTTCGGTTGCACGAACGAGATTTAAGAAGAGTGTTTCTTCTGAGATTTCTAGCATCAGGGCACGAGGAGGTAACCCGGTTTGATCCAGATGAGTAGAAATCTCTGTAACAAAATCATCCGCATAAAAGGTTCGTTCTGAGACATTCAGAGTTAAGATCAAACGTTGACCAGCACTCAGCCATTTACGAGTTTGTCGAAAGGCACTCACCATAACCCAACGGTGAAATTCGCGGAAGAATCCAGCGTCTTCGGCAATTTCCATAAACTGCAAAGGAGGAATGCTCCCCATGTCAGGGTGTTTCCACCGGAGCAAAGCTTCAAGGTACGCAGATTCTTCTGTCCCCGCCATAAGAATGGGCTGGTAAGCGATCGAAAGTTCATTATTTTCAAGGGCATGTTTTAGACTTGAGGTGAGCGCCTGCCTTTGAATGGCATGAGAATTATGCTCATCGCTAAAAAAACGAAAACCATTTCGGTTGTCTTGTTTAGCTTTGTACATGGCTGAATCGGCATTTTTAATGAG
Organism: bacterium; assembly: GCA_021781625.1. The sequence continues at coordinate 1,514 of JAJXWL010000202.1, read as the reverse complement.
ATCTTTGCCATTACGAGCATCATGGGGATAGTGGGAGATGCCAATGCTGGCGGTGACCTCAACTTCTTTTCCCCCGATATTAAAGGGTTGCACTGCAGCTGCTAACAGTTTTTGGGCAATGCCGGTTAAAAAGCGCGGGTCGGGAATTTCATCGACCAAAATGACAAATTCGTCCCCTCCAAAGCGTGCAATGATGTCACTAGCCCGTAAACACGACCGAAAGCGGCCGGAGATGGTTTCAAGAACGTAATCTCCCGCTTTGTGCCCAAGGGTATCGTTGATGGGCTTAAAATGATCTAAATCGACAAATAACAACCCCAGCTTGCGGTTGTAACGTTGTGCGCGAGCAAGAGCGTTTTCGAGGGCTTGAATCAGGGCAGCTCTGGTTGGTAAGCCGGTCAAATCGTCTAGCGCACCTTCTGCAGATGGGGTAGCCTCCAGACTGCTGGGAGCGGCAGTTTTCTTTTTCATCCCCCAAACCACGAGAAGCCAAGTCAAGCTTATTACCAATAAGGCCACAATAAGACTGATCAGGAGCACCATATTTCGGGGCCAAGTGTCTTGTAAAAGTTGCTGTTGGGCGAAGAGTTCTTGTTTTAAGGTCCGAACTTGGGCTATTAAGGGATCCTGTGATGAAGCCGAAGCCGGTTGCTCGGTTTTAAGCTGTGGTTTAGTCAGGGACTCGGACTGTGCCTGGTGGATAGGCTCAGCAGGGTGTTTTCCACGAGGTGTTGGGGCCACGTAGGTAGGGGAACGAGGCTTGGTGTCATTTCCAGATTTGACGGGAGCTTCGCCCGGAATGGTTACGTTGGGAGCTTCTACAGGGGGCGGGCTCGTATATAAGGTCGGGTCTCCTTGTAGGACCCAAACTTCCAAGCCGGTCTTGGTTAGATCGGCAATCACATCTGCTGGGGTGTTTTTGGTATTTCCTTGATGAATAATAAAAGGCACACTATTGGCGGCGGGACTAATGGGAACTTTCCAGTAAATACCGAACTTGTCACGGCCATCGGGCATCAGAGGAGTATCCCAAGTCACGGCACGGGGAAGTTCCACCTGCGTGCCCCAAACATGGAGTCCCCAACCTGTGTAGTTGCTGTCATCTCGATGATAATGAATGGTAAAATAGGAGCCCGTAGCTTGAGAAAAAGCTAACAAAGGGGTGGTCAAAAACAAGATGATCATAACACGTCGAATAAACCACAACATAAGGAAAGAATAGGACGCCTCTGCTTCGGTGTCAACTTTGAGGACAAAGATGTCTACAAGTCCTTGAAAAAATGCCATTTTTCAGAACATTTTAACTCTACCCATGAATGTATACCTTGATGGCGATAGTTGTCCTCGTCCAGTTCGCGAGTTTGTTGCCAAAAGTTGCCGTCGGTCTAGTGTTCCGCTAGTCTGCGTTGCCAACCGTGCCATCCCTTTTGAGGATTCTGAAGGTGTGCAGATGCTCGTCGTTGAGGTTCAAGAAGGGGCTGCCGATGAGGTTTTGGTCGAAAAAGCCCAACCCG
>JAJXWL010000016.1 GCA_021781625.1 bacterium | reverse complement strand
CTGAGTAGTCGACGCGCTTTCCTAGTAAGTTTTGACGGAAGCGACCCTGCTTACCTTTCAGCAAGTCCGACAAAGACTTCAAAGGACGATTTGCAGCACCTTTGACGACTTTTTTCTTTTTGTTGTTTTCAAAAAGAGCATCGACGGCTTCTTGCAACATCCGTTTTTCGTTACGAATGATGATATCAGGAGCATTCAACGCGATCAGCTTCTTTAAACGGTTATTCCGGTTAATCACACGACGATAGAGGTCATTTAAGTCAGAGGTAGCAAAGCGACCACCATCCAACTGCACCATGGGGCGCAAGTCCGGCGGAATCACGGGAATAACATCCATGATCATCCAACTGGGTTTGTTTCCCGAGTCTCGGAAATTTTCGACAATTTCGATTCGTTTTAGCAGGCGCTTATCGACCTTACTGCCCTTTTCGATCATCTTTTGCCGAAGGGCTGCCGACTGCTGATCAAGGTTGACGTTGTCGAGCATGGTACGAATCGCTTCGGCACCAATACCCGCAGTAAACGTCATCCCGTAACGGTCTTGAGCCTCCATGTACTCTTCTTCCGTGAGAAGTTGACCCTTTTTGAGGTCTGTATTTTCACCAGGATCGGTAACTATGTACTTCTCATAGTACAAGATAGACCTCAGGGCGGCATTCGGCAGGTCCAAAAGCAGGCCCATTCGACTGGGAACGGCTCGGAAATACCATGTATGAGAAACGGGGCTAGCCAGTTCAATATGCCCCATTCGTTCACGGCGAACTTTGAAGTGGGTCACTTCGACACCACAACGGTCACAAATTACGCCTTTATAGCGAATAGACTTAAATTTACCGCAGTAACATTCCCATTCTTTGGTCGTTCCAAAAATCTTTTCACAGAACAACCCTTCCTTTTCCGGTCGGAGGGTTCGGTAGTTGATCGTTTCGGGTTTTTTGACTTCACCATACGACCAAGCACGAATCTGCTCGGGAGAGGCTAACTTAATAAGAATACTATCAAACTCTTGAATATCTCGCATGTCTTAAAACTCCTCGCTCCCTTTAGAAACTATTGCCCTGTTTAGCAATCAGTTCCTCATCCTTTTCCGTCAGCGGGATCTGACGTTCTTTGGCATCAAAAATCGACATATCCAAAGCCAAGCCGCGCAATTCCTGGACCAAAACATTGAAGGATTCAGGAATACCGGCGGCACTAGTCGCTTCGCCTTTCACGATGGCTTCGTAGATTTTCGCGCGTCCAGTCATATCATCAGACTTAATGGTCAACAGCTCTTGCAGAGTGTTCGCGGCACCGTAGGCTTCCAACGCCCAAACTTCCATTTCACCCAAACGCTGACCACCAAACTGAGCTTTACCACCCAAGGGCTGTTGCGTGACCAAGGAGTACGGGCCCGTGGAGCGAGCATGCATCTTATCATCCACCAAGTGGTGAAGTTTTAAGACGTACATCACGCCCACCATGACGGGGTTCACAAAAGGAACACCAGTGCGTCCATCAATCAGTGTCGTTTTGCAAGTATGCGAGAAACCTGCCGATTCCAGCTTGTTCTCAATCATTTCTGCACTGGCCGATTGAAAGACAGGGGTAGAATAATTTTCCCCCAGAAGATAACCGGCCATACCCAATTCAGATTCCAGAATCTGACCTAAGTTCATTCGGGAAGGAACACCAAGTGGGTTCAAACAAACATCCAAGGGCGTACCATCTTCCATAAACGGCATATCTTCCACGGGAAGAACCCGGGCGACAACACCTTTATTTCCGTGACGTCCAGCCATCTTATCGCCTTCGCGCAACTTGCGTTTCTTAGCCACAAGAACCTTGACGACTTCGTCTACTCCAGGTGCCAGATCATCCCCTTCCGTGCGGCGTAGACGTTGAATATCAATGACCGTGCCTTCGATTCCATGCGGTAACCGCAACGAAGAATCTTTAACGTCCTTGGCTTTTTCACCAAAAATCGAGTTCAACAGTTTATATTCAGGAGTAGTTTCGGTTTCTGACTTCGGAGTGACTTTTCCCACGAGAATCGAGCCAGCCTTAACCTTCGCACCAATGCGAACAATACCTTCTTCGTCCAAATCCTCTAAGGACTTCTCAGAACAATTCGGCACATCGCGAGTTATCCGTTCGGGACCCAGCTTTGTTTCACGAATTTCCGTGGCAAATTCCTTAATGTGGATGGAGGTAAAGATATCTTCTTTCACCACACGCTCTGAAATCAGAATAGCGTCTTCGTAGTTGTAGCCGTTCCAAGGCACGAAGCCTAGGAGTAAGTTTCGACCCAAGGCGAGTTCACCGTCTAAGGTAGCGGGTCCATCAGCCAAAACAGCACCACGAGCTACCACATCACCTGTACGAACGACTGGGCGGTGGTTAAAACAGGTATCCTGGTTGGTACGTGCAAATTTGGTCAATTCGTATTCATCGACCTCGGAGGGGTCTTTAGCCTCTTCAGGGCGAATGCGGACACAGGTTGAAGAAACATAAACCACTTCTCCCCCACGCTTAGCTTTCACCAAAACACCAGAGTCGTACGCCGCTTTGCGTTCCATCCCGGTACCTACAATCGGTGGATCAGGGAATAGGAGCGGAACAGCTTGGCGTTGCATGTTCGAACCCATGAGAGCACGGTTCGCGTCGTCATGCTCCAAGAAGGGTATTAACGCCGAAGAAACAGAGATAATTTGCTTGGGCGAAACGTCCATGTATTGAATCGTAGAAGGATCTTTCGAAGTATAATCCCCTGCTTTTCGGCAGGAAACTAAATCTTCTTGGAATATCCCTTCGGCGTTAACCCGGGCGCCAGCCTGAGCAATGTAGTACTTTTCTTCGTCAATGGCAGAAAGGTATTCAATCTCTTTGGTAGCTTTTCCATGAGAAACTTTTCGATAAGGGGTTTCCAAAAAGCCGTAGTCATTGACCCGAGAATAACTGGCCAGAGAGACAATTAACCCAATGTTCGGTCCTTCTGGAGTTTCAATGGGGCACATGCGACCATAGTGCGTGTAGTGAACGTCACGGACTTCGAACCCTGCCCGATCTCGGGACAAACCACCCGGTCCTAAGGCGTTTAATCGGCGCTTATGCGTCAGTTCTGCCAGCGGATTAACCTGATCCATGAACTGCGACAGTTGGCTTGAACCAAAGAATTCCTTAATGGCCGCAACAACCGGTTTGATCGAAATCAAATCGGAAGGCTTAATGGTTTCAATTTCTTTCAGTGTCATGCGTTCTTTGGCAATACGTTCCATGCGAGTAAAGGCTGTCTTCATCGCATTCGCCAAAAGCTCACCCACCGAACGAACGCGGCGGTTTCCTAAGTGGTCAATATCATCGATATTCGCATCATCATTGTAAACTTTGATGAGGTGAAGCATCGTATTGACCACGTCTTTCATGGTTAGAACGGATTCTTCGTCAGGATCGACATAGCTGAACTTTCTATTCAACTTGTAGCGACCTACTTTACCCAAGTCATAACGGCGAGGGTTAAAGAACATCATGGCTAAGTCTTTTTCAGCATTTTCTACGGAAACTGGCTCACCCGGTTGAAGAACAGAATACACAGCGGACAAAGCATCTTCTTTGGTTGGCTCATCATTGGTTTTGTCATCACGAATGTACTTGGCGTCTTCGCGTTCAAAACAATTCAAAATGATGTGACTGGATAAGTAATTACAACCTTCTTCTTTCGCCTTGGCACGACTATCATCAATGATGGTTATTTCTTTAATACCGTCACTAAGGATTTGGGCAATTTCGTGCTCATGAAGAATATCACCTGCGCGATAAAGCTTCTTGCGATCCTCACCTTCACCGAACCAGACATCCTTCGCTAAGAAGGATCCTTTGAGCTTATCTTTGGCTTCTGGTGTATCAATATTCACTGTTTTGGTTTCATAAAACCAAGCCACAATTTCTTCTCGGGAGCCTAAGCCCAAAGCTCTCAGGAGCAGGGTCGCCAAGATTCTTTTTTTACGGTCGATTTTGGCGTAAATCAACTCTTTCTTTTGGTCAATTTCAAATTCTAGCCAAGACCCTTTATTGGGAATAATTCGGCTGGCAAAAACACCTTTTTCACGGCTAAAAACAACACCTGGAGAGCGGTGAATTTGTGAAACGACGACTCTTTCCGCACCATTAATGATAAAGGTACCACGGTCGGTCATAATGGGGATTTCCCCCATATAAATATCTTTTTGACGCATTTCCCCGGAAGAGCTAAAAAACAAGCTCACTCGTGCTTTTAAGGGGATAGAATAGGTTAAGCCTTTCTTTTTACACTGATTTTCCGAAAACTTAACATTACTTTCTTCGAGGATATAGTGATCAAAACTTAACGTCAGCTCTTCATTTTGACTAACTATAGGAAAGGTTTCTAAAAAAACCTCTTGGAGACCTTGTTTCTTCAGGGGCTGGCCGCTTTTGAGTGTCTCGCGCTGAAGGAACCGCTCGTACGAAGACAATTGAATGTCAATCAGATCCGGAAGCTCCATCACCTCGTCAATATCCTTACCGATATAGACACGCTCAATCTTCTTCGGACGCGTTGAATTCATGTGTACCCCCTGACAAAGATACCACCAGAGGTCAAACTAACCCCTGGTGGTTCATGAGAAAAATAAATTCAGAAAACCGACTTAGCGGATTTCGACATCGGCACCCACTGCGGTGAGCTTCTTCTTGATGTCTTCGGCCTCAGCCTTAGAAACCGCTTCCTTAATAGCCTTTCCACCTGCTTCCACCAAATCCTTGGCTTCTTTCAGACCTAAGCTGGTAATTTCACGAACAACCTTAATAACGTCAATCTTCTTGTCGCCATGAGCCTTGAGGATAACGTCAAACTCAGTCTTTTCTTCAGCAGCAGCGGCAGCACCGCCAGCAGCAGGACCGGCAACCGCAGCAACAGCTACAGGAGCCGCAGCGGTAACACCAAATTTTTCTTCCATCGCTTTAACGAGCTCAGAAACTTCGAGCACGGTCATTCCAGCGATTGCGTCCAGGATTTCCTGGGTTGAAAGCTTAGCCATATTAACTTCTCCTTAGTTATATTTTTTATGCCGGGATAGTAGGCTTAATTTTGAAGACTAACCCGGATTTAACCCTTATTGACCTGAAGCCTTTTGATCGGCAACAGCCTGTAAAGTTCGAACCAACTTCGTGGTCACACCATTCAAGACATAGACCAAGTTCTGGGCAGGAGCCTTCATGGTTCCCATCAAACTTGCCAACAGTTCATTCTTGCTGGGCAACTTGGAGTAAGCTTCTACCTGAGCGGCATTAAACACTGAACCACCCAAAAAGCCGCCTTTCAATTCCAGCGTAGGCACTTCTTTCGCAAACTCAACCAGAATCTTCGCCACGGGACCGCCATCTTTGCGAGCCATAACCACAGCGGTTGGACCAACTAGATAGCCATCAACATTGGCATTTTTTTTCTTGAACGCAATCTTGGCAAAGTTATTCTTAACAACTTTGAACTCAGCGTTTTCAGCACGGAGCTGACGGCGAAGAGTAAACAGCTGTTCAACAGTCATTCCCCGGTAACCAGCAAAAAGGAAGTCATTAACTCCTTCAAACTTCTGATCCAGAGCTTCTACAGCCTCAACTTTGTAAGGCTGAACTTTTTTTTCGGCCATGGCTTACTCCTTACCTTCGCGTTGTTCCTTGAACTGAACCTTAACACCAGGGCCCATGGTGGAACTCAGAGCCACTGAACGAATAAATTCGCCTTTTAAATCGGCAGGACGGCGACGTTCCAGTTCAGACATAAACACCTGAACATTTTCACGTACTTTCGCAGGTTCCATAGAAACTTTGCCGACAGGAAGGTGAACAACACCTGTTTTATCAGCACGAAACTCCAAACGACCCGCTTTGAGTTCTTTCATTGCCGCCACGAGATCATTGGTGACCGTTCCCGTTTTGGGGTTAGGCATCAAACCACGACGACCAAGTACAGGACCCAGCTTACCAACATCTTTCATCATATCTGGTGTGGCCACACAAACATCAAAATCCATCCAGCCACCACGAATCTTTTCAATTAAATCTGTATCACCAACAAAAGCAGCCCCAGCGGCACGTGCCTCGTCAGCCTTTTCGCCCTTGGCAAAAACTAAGACTTTCTTTTCACCCAAGAAGGTATTGGGCATCACAACAGTATCCCGTACGGTATGGCTTTTTTTCAGGTTCAACTTGACAGAAACCTCAACAGTTTCGTCAAACTTGGCAAAGGCCACCGATTTTACGAGAGCTAAAGCTTCGTCATACGAATACAACTTACCCTGCTCCACCTTTTCGAGAGCGGCTAAATATTTCTTGCCATGCTTCATTTTTCCACCTCGACACCCATAGAACGAGCGGTACCGGCGATAATGCGCTTTGCCGCTTCCAAATCGTTGGCATTCAAATCCGGCATCTTAAGCTTGGCAATTTCTTCCAGCTTTTTCTGAGGGAGTTTTGCAACCTTGACTTTATGCGATTCCGCAGACCCTTTCTCAATTCCAGCAGCCTTTTTAATCAAGACTGAAGCCGGAGGAGTCTTAAGAATAAACGTGAAGGATTTATCGGCATAAATCGTAATGATTGCCGGAATGATCAAACCAGGTTCCATAGTCTTGGTACGATCATTGAACTGCTGAACAAATTGCGGTGCTGAGACACCATGAGGTCCGAGAGCGGGACCTACCGGGGGAGCAGGGGTAGCCTTGCCCGCCGGACACTGCAACTTAACAACAGCCGTTATCTTTTTTTTGGCCATAAGGGCCTCCTTTTGGTAATATCGGCCCGCACCGCGAGCCTCCCAACGAGGGCACAACACCCTCTTTTTTTAAGTCAACAAGACTAGCCGGAGCTGTCTAAACCTTCTCTACCTGATGAAAATCTACTTCCACCGCAGTAGCTCGGCCAAAAATCCCCACCATAACCCGAAGCTTTTGCTTTTCCAAACTCACTTCTTCAATGTTGCCAGTAAAGGATTCAAAAGGCCCTTCTGTAATTCGAACTTCCATACCTTCATGAAAGTTATGCTGAACCAAAACCGACTTGTCCGATTTAATATCCCCGGACCTCATCAAGATCTGCTTCACTTCTTCATTAGAAATCGGTAACGGCTTGGCATTACCAACAGCTCCAACAAAACCTGAAACACCTTGGATTCGTTTGATCGACCCCACGACTTCTTTCCAGTTCTGTGAAGGTAAATCCATCTCTAGCAAGATATAGCCAGGCCATATCTTGACCTCTTTTTCGACTTTCTTGCCATTTTTAGTTTCCGCCACCTTTTCAGTAGGGACCTTAATATCAAACAGCGCCGCTGAGATAGTTGGATTTTCCATGAGCTGCCGAATTGAGCGCTCTACTCGATTTTCATATTGGGAATACGTTTGTAAGATGTACCATGCCCGGGCCACAGCCTAGCCCCCTTAGAATACGATGCTGACGCCAGACACCAGCAAAAAGTCAATAAAACCAAAAAATAAGGCAAGAACTATCGTAGAAACGACGACGATACGGGTATTTTCCGCAACTTTATCTGGGCTGGGCCAGACCACCCGACGCAATTCCACAGCCATTTCGCCAAAGAAAACTTTGATTTTTTTCACGAAGTCCACCCTTATAAAAAGAAACAGGCCAGGAGGGATTCGAACCCCCAACAAACGGTTTTGGAGACCGCCGCTCTACCATTGGAGCTACTGACCTGTGTTAACAACTACTTAATTTTCCCTTCTCGGTGAAGGGTATGCTTGCGAAGCTTGGGACAGTATTTCATCAGCTCCAGCTTCTCAGGGTTATTCCGACGGTTTTTCTTGGTTGTATAATTTCTCAGTCCTGTTTCTGTACAAACCAGAGCCACCAATTCAATTCCGCCTTTACTTTTCTTAGCCATGAATTACTCCCTCAAATTGCGAAGCCCTCGATCGGACTTGAACCGATGACCTTTTCCTTACCATGGAAATGCTCTACCGACTGAGCTACAAGGGCACAATTACATTCTCCCCGGTGTGAGGAAAAGCGTGTGACAGACTATAACAACGATCAAAACCCTTGTCAATAAAAATCAAAGGAGTTTTAAGGGTTTTTAGCCCTAAAGCCCCCCCCTTTTCTTGAGAACCTAAAATGAATATGATACACCCGAAGTTCATCGGAGGAAATATCTATGGTCAAAAAGCAGACAAAAATCGTCGCCACGATCTCGGATCTCATGTGTGAAGTGGATCACATTCGCGCCTTGTATGAAGCTGGCGTCAATGTGGTCCGCTTGAACACAGCGCATCAAAAAGAGGATGACACCTTAAAAGTCATTCGTAGTGTCCGAGCCGTCTCTGACAAACTCGCCCTTCTGCTCGATACCAAGGGTCCTGAAGTCCGCACAGCGGAAATTACCGACCCCATCGAAATTAAAGAAGGCGACAAGATCTACATATTTAAGGATAAAGCTAGCGCACCTGGGGTCGGATTTCAAACCAATTATGAACATTTTGTTCATCATGTTCCCGTTGGTGCCCGTGTTCTCATCGACGACGGTGAAACCAGCATGAAGGTCATTGATAAAAAAGGTGATGACTACTTGGTCGTGGAGATTGAAAACTCAGGCAAAATTAAGAACCGCAAGTCGGTGAACGTTCCCGGAGTGGCCCTTCCCCTCCCCTCCATTACCGAAAAAGACCGTAACTACATTAAGTTTGCCGCTGAAAATGACCTAGACTTTGTGGCCCATTCGTTTGTTCGTTCCAAACAAGACGTTTTGGACGTGCAAAGCATCCTGGATCAGTTCGGTTCAAAAGCAAAGATTATTGCCAAGATCGAAAATATGGAAGGCGTCAAGAATATTGATGAGATCCTGGACGTAGCTTACGGTGTCATGGTGGCCCGAGGCGACTTGGGCATTGAAGTCCCTGCCGAAGAAGTCCCCGTTTACCAAAAGATGATGATCCGCAAGTGTATCGAACGCGGCAAACCGGTTATTACCGCTACCCAAATGCTCCACACCATGATTGAAAATCCCCGCCCCACCCGAGCTGAAGTTTCGGACGTTGCCAATGCGATTTTCGACGGTACCGATGCCATTATGCTTTCGGGTGAAACCGCCTACGGCAAGTACCCCCTCGAAGCCGTCAAAACCATGAGCCGCATTGCGACCCAGATTGAAAAGGTCAAAGAGAAAATCCGAACCCATGGGGCTTACGCCACCAACAATCCGATTCGCGACTACCTGTCCCAAGCCGCCATCAACGCCATTCAGAACCTTCCTGTCGCTGCAGTAGTCTGTGACACCCTCTCGGGTCGTTCCGCCCGAATCATCGCGACCTACCGAGCCGATGTCCCCGTGTACGCTAAGGCGCATGATCCTCGTGTGGCTCGCCAACTGGCCTTGAGCTACGGGGTATACCCAGAGTATTTGCCCCTTCCTGCCAATCACAATCAGCTGGTAGTTCAGTCTTTAGAAAGTCTTTTAGACGAAGGTGCCCTGAAGAAAACTGACCTCGTGGTGATTTTGGCCGGTAGTCCTGGACACCCCGAAGGCTCTAACTTCCTCGAAATCAACACCGTGGAACTGAGCTTGAAAGGTCGCAAAGAAGGGTATTGCTAAGCTTTTGAAGGGCTTTTAGTCCCTGAGCCCCTCACGCAGTGGGGGGCTCAATTTTTTGTCACGGTGAGTGCACTAAAATAACAAATTGCAAATAGTGCCCCTGCTACCAGTCCATTTAAGCTGACAGCCAAGGAAACGGCGATTCCCACGGTAGCCATTCCCGAAAGGACAAGCCACCAACGAGCTTTGATGCTACCTGTGTAAAAGATCACGCCGCCCCAGATTAAATAGGACAAAGCATGACCTGCTAGATTCGAGAAAAAGCCCCACCACGGTAGCAAGTAAGCGATTGAAAAAGCTATCAACGCTCCAGACAACCACAAAATTTGCACTGGGAAACTGATTGTGGGCTTTTTCTTCAAAAAGACCAACGTCAGATGAGCAAAGATTCCGCCTCCGTACAAAAGGGGTAACCCCAGTCTGAACAGAGTCCCCAGGGGGGTGAGGGTCACAACGATTCCCCATACCAGAGCAATTGGTTTGCCGCCAAAGCTTTCCCATTGTTGGCGTTTATTGACATGATACCGAATCTCGTCTTCTAAGTGCCCCATCGTTATTCCTCTTGTTTATTCTCGGTGTGAATTCTGTTTCGAACCTCCGCGACGGCGTCTAAATGCGAGGAAAGTTTCTCTAAGCCGAGGGGGGTGATGGTGTAAGTCGTTCGGGGCTTTTTATGAACAAATTCTTTGTGGATGGTTAAAAACCCAGCCGCCTCAAGTTTTGAGAGGTTGATGCTCAAATTCCCATCGGTAGCCTCAAGATTCTCTTTTAAAAAAGAGAAATCCAGTGTTTTGTAAAACGCTAAGGCCGTCATGATGTAAAAACGAATTTCTGAATTCAGCAAGGGATCCATTCGCTCTTTCAGGGCAAAAAGCCCTTCTGAGGCTTCAGGTCCACTCTTTTCTGGCTTGTCCGAGCTGTCCATCATGCCGTACGACGCTCCTGAAGACACCACCAGCCAGGAATGATCAGGCCCAAAAGGCTCGTAAGGGAAAATATCCATGGATACTGTACCGGCCATAAATAGAAAAACGGCGCACTGCCTAAAAACACGACAAAACCAAGAAACTGTGAGACTTGTCCTAAAGAAACACTGGTGGCCAAGAACGCCAAAGAAACCCAAATCATCACTAAGGGGAAAATGATGGCATAGTTTAGCGAAAACAACCCCAAGCCAGGAAAGACCACAATAATCAACGGAAGGCAAAGTAAGGCGAACGTCCAAATGATTTGCAAAGCCCCCGAGGCCGGAACCCTGCGTCGAGCTTTTAAATAGACACGTAATACCCAGATTCCCGTACTGACAACGCCCAAGGGTATCCAATAAGCCCAAAAAATCACCTGGGGAAACACCAAGTCATACAGCCAAATTCCGAGAATGTTAAAGAAGCCCCAAAATAATTCTATACGGCCCATATAGTAATGATAATTATCATTTCTTCGTGAGATCAGTAATTGTTCTAAGCGCTGACCCTGCGCCAAGGGCTGTTCCGGCATACGTTTAAGATAAGCGGAACCTGATAGCTCGTCTAGACAGGCCGTGAAGCCCTTAACTTCACAAGGTTATTCCACTTGACGAAAAATATATAGTACTTTAATTTTTAAAGTACTTAAGGAGTAGCCATGAAAATCATTTTCACCCTTTTTCTTTCCTTGATCGCCGTTAGTGCTTTTGCTTGGGACCCCAACACGGAAGCCACCTGGGTCGCAACCCTTGCCCCCATCATGCTGAACAACAATGTTGAAAGTCTGACCAAAGTAGTCACCGAGACAAGTGAAACCAGCATAACCGCCCAAGCCATCGTTGGTATTGCTGAACACAATTTGTCCCGTTTAGCCCCTCTCAAAGGCTGGGCCAAGAAAGCCGCTACCACTCTAAAAACCCTAACGGACTCTGGGATTCCCGAGGAACTCAAAGCCATCCTCCTTCCCTATTATGGCTCGAGTCTCAGCATGGAAGCCCGGGATGACTTCAACCCCATTAGTAAGCTCTTCACCATCAATGAGGCCTTTGGAGTTCTCGACAAAGCGGTTCAACGCTATGGCAGTTTCAGTTATTACCCGTGGCTAATACGTGCTCAGGTCGACTGGAAAGTTCCAGACTTCTTTTTTAAGAAGGGACAAGCCAAGTCGGATCTTCAAGTCCTTTTAGACTGGCACCAGCAACACCCCCCGTTACCCCAAAGTGCTCTTGCTCAAGTTCACCTCACCTGGGGTGAAGTTCAGAAAAACGAGGGCCAACTCCATCTCGCTCTGGCTGCCTGGAAGCTCGCCGTACAAGAAGATCCTCAAAGTCTCGGTCCAGGAAAAAGAGCCGGTGAATTACTAGCCCGGTATGAAGAATAAAAGTCAAACACGGCAATCAGGAAACATCTATGACCACAAAACCATTTATTCAAATTGTCAACGTGAAAAAACATTATCAGCTCGACAAAGCCGATAGCCCCGCTCTTGAAGGTGTTTCGCTGGATATTCAGAACGGAGAACGGATCGCCTTGATGGGGCCCTCCGGCAGTGGAAAATCCACCCTTCTTAACCTGATTGGGTGTCTGGATCGGCCCAGTGCCGGAGATATTTATTGGGAAGGCCAAAATACCACCCGTCTCAAGGACAGCAAACTTTCTGCCTTTCGAAACCGAACCATGGGCTTTATCTTTCAGAGTTTTAATTTAATTCCCGTTTTGAATGTTTTTGAAAATGTCGAATATCCTCTTTTATGGCAGAACCTCCCCCGTAGCGAGCGTAAGGATCGCGTGATGACCCTTTTGGACAAAGTCGGGCTCAGTTCCTTTGCCCGACGCAGTCCAGAACTCCTTTCAGGCGGACAACGTCAAAGGGTGGCGATTGCACGAGCCCTTGTGGGGAAACCCCAGCTTGTTCTCGCCGATGAACCCACAGCCGCCCTCGACCAAAAAACTGGTCATGCCGTGATGGACCTAATGGCTCAGATGAATGAGGAGCAAGGTGCCACCTTGCTTTTTACGACCCACGATCCGCAGGTAGCGGGTTGGGCTCAAAGAATCGTGCGACTCATCGACGGAAAAGTGGTGAATTCATGAAAGCCTTCAAGCTGGCTTGGCGTAACCTTTTCCGCCAAAAACTTCGTACCTTAACGACTCTGTTAGCTGTCGTTCTGGGTTTAGCCGGTTTAGTGGTCTTTGAAGGCTTTATCCACCAGCTGATGGAAGCCTTTCGCGATTCGACCATTCTCTCGGGTTTGGGACATGTACAAATCTCCACTTCGGCCCAGTATTGGAAAGACGGGGAGTTTTCGCCTTATGCCTATAAATTAGACCACGCCTCAAAGATAGAAGCCCAACTGAAACAGGACAATCGCGTTCTTACGGTTTTTCCCTCGACAGGATTTACTGCCATGGCCACTTTTGGCAATCATTCGGCCAGTCTGTTGGTGAAAGCCTTTCCCTCTGAACGAATGTACTTTTCCCCCCAAGCCACAAAAAAAGCTGATGCCTCTCAAATGAACCCTGCCAAGTTTTACCTAGGCACCTTGAGGGCGGGGCAGGAACCGTCTCCTTCTCAACCGGGTGAAATATATCTTGGAGCCACCCTAGCTCGCATCCTCCAGATAAAACCAGGACAAGTTTTGACCCTAATGGTTTTGCTCCCCGAAGGTGCGGTAAATGGTCAAGATTTTAAGGTTCGAGGAATTTTTTCCTCGGCTGGGTTTGATCAGTACTACGCCTATACGGATTATCCTACCGCTTTGCGGTTCACACAGAGCCAAGCCCCGCCTGTCCTGCATGTATTGCTTAAACATCGTCAAGATACGGACTCGTTTGCCCTGGCTACGGCACGTGCCTTCCCCCAATTCGCTTTAAAAACTTGGAAACAGCTGGCTGTGTACTACCTACAAGTCAACGGCATGTTTTCGACGTTTTTGAGCGTCATTCAAGCCATTATCCTCATCGTCACCATTTTTCTGCTGAGTAATTCCTTAGCCCGTTCGGTTTTAGAACGCCAGCGGGAATGGGGGACCTTACGCGCCATGGGTAGTCCTGCGCGTTCGATCATCCTCCTCATTTTAACCGAAGGCGCACTCTGGGGGTTATCCGGAGGGGTGCTCGGACTCGCTTTAGGTTTTTTGCTTTCGAGCCTCTTGAATCTTGGTGGAGGGGTGCCGTTTCACAACGGTCCCCAGCTCTTGTCCGTTCAAGTTCATCCCGATTTGCTAGCGACAGGTCAAACCTTGATTCCTTTAATGCTCACAGGAGTTCTTGCGGCCTTGGGGCCGGCACTCCACGCCGTACGACAAAATCCCGCCGACAGCCTTAGGGCTCGGAACTAGGAGTTCTTATGATTCACTGGGGAGAACGATTCTTCTTGAGCCTCAGTCTTGCGGCCAGAAATCTCGCCCGTCACAAGCGGCGGACGCTTCAAACCCTTGCCGTTCTTGTGATCGGCCTGGCGTCGGTAACCTTACTGGACGGTTTCATTACCTTTCAACTCAATGGCCTGGAACATCTGATTATCCGTTCAGGCACAGGGTCTCTTGAGGCTGAGGTCTCCCCTCAAGCCTTCGATGAAGCGACCCGCAATCCCTTTCCTTATTTAATCCCGCATTCGGCTGAACTTGTCCACGACTTACGACGTCAAGTTGCTGTGGATGATGCCCTCGAAGCATTTCCCTTTGTTGCGGTTGCTTCGGGAACCAAAAACCTAACCCTGCAAGTCTTAGCGTTACCCACAAAACAAGCCCAAAGGGTCCTTGATGCCCGACAAATTGTAGCGGGAAACGACCTCTCAGCACAGACTTCAGGTCAAATCTTATTGGGAGAAGGAGCCGCCACTCGCCTTGGGGTTCACCCCGGCGATCAACTCTTGTTGTACACAATGACCGTCGGGGGAGGTATCAATGAAGATACTTTTGTGGTCGCCGGTACGGTAACTAGCGGAATCGCGGCGGCTGACGCCAATAGTGCCTATATGGACCTTGCCGATGCCCAACGGTTGATCGGGACCACAGACGTTCCCCAAATTCTCGTATTTTTAAACCACAATAGCCAGGCTTCTATCTTCCAAAAACTCTGGACCAAGCATTTTCCAGGTAAAGAACAGCCAACCTTGGTGTGGAAACGTTGGGATGAGCTTTCACCGTACTGGCAACAAGCCTCCAGTAGTCTTTTGATGGTTCTGGGGGTGGCTAGGCTCATCGTTCTGTTGATTGCCATTTTCTCTGTGGGAGGGGCGTTAACCCTTTCGGTCATGGAACGCTTGCGCGAAACAGGAACAGTTCGAGCGTTTGGCCTGCCAAGAAGGGCGGTCATCAGTCAATTTGTCTTCGAAGGCCTCTTGCTTGGCTTAGTGGGGTCCCTCTTGGGAATCGTGATAGGTGTGGGTGCGTGCCAAGGTTTGAACTTTAGTGGGGGTGTGACGATCAATGCCCCCGGGATGGCACAACCCATTCAAGTCCTGTTTACCCCCACCAGCCAGCATTTTGGCGAAAACGTCCTCATTCTGACCTTGGCCTCTAGCTTAGCCACCTTTTTGTCAGCCTTTTTGGCCTCTCGCCGCACCATTAGCCAGTTGTTATGCGCCCTCTAAGAGCATGTCATTCCAGGAGTAAGTATGAAATACAAAACCTTCTTTTATATTTTAAGTTTTTTTGTGTTGGTTTTGCCGTTGAAAGCCGAAAGCCCTACCCCTCAAGACCCCCAAGACCTTTTGTGGCGAATCGACAAAGCCCGAAATATTCTTGACCTTCGCTGTGAAGTGACTTTAACGAGTTATCAAAACGGTAAAATCCAAGAACACGAAACCCTTGAGGTTCAAGTCAAAACCAGCCGTCAAGAAAACAAAACCCTGGTTTGGTTTGCCAGCCCCGCTTCCGTCAAGGGACGAAGAATGCTCATGGCGGGGAATACAGTTTACCTGCTCTTTCCCGCAACGAGCAACCCGATTCGACTATCACCGCTTCAAGTGCTAGTGGGCGAAGCTTCGAATGGGGATGTTGCTCGGACGGGCTTTGCCCAAGAATTTCAAGTTCGACAACTTCAAAAGGTCACCTACGAAGGACAGGCCTGTTGGTTGTTTCATTTGTCGGCAAAACAAGACCGCCAAACCGGTACTTATGCCGAGGCCAGGTTGTGGGTCAGCCAAAAGAACTTACACCCTCTTAAAGCCGAATTTCTGACCGCTTCGGGTGAACTTTTAAAAACGGGAGTTTATGAAGATTGGAAAGCCATTGACGGAAAGCAATTTCCTTGCCGTTTAGTCATTACCGATGCTCAAGACCCCAGCAAGCACACAGTGTTGACTTACTCACGAGTTTCTAGTCACCCGGTTCCAGAATCACTTTTTCAACGAGTGGTGCTGTCCAGCTGGTACCCCGGAGGCAATTGGTGACCACGTTACGAGCTTTTTCTAAACTTTTCATTCTGGGCGGACTTTTGTGGTTGCCTTACTCGGCCTTCGCATGGAATGCTCAAATTGACACCCAGGTCGTACAGACGCAAACCAGCACTGTCTTAATCCCGATGAGTTCCCCCGTTCAAAGTGACTTTAGTCGGGTCCTCGCCCAAGGAATTTTTACAGATCAGGGTCTGCTCGTGGATAACCTTTTGTACACGGTAACGCTGTGGGGGTCGTGGGATACCCTTCCTTCGAACAATCCATCCCAGCTAACCAACGATAAAGGTCAAGCCTCAAGTCGCCTATTGCAAGGTTACGCCACCTGGAGTCCCTTACCCGGCCTGCTTCAGTTCCAAGCGGGAAAAATCTTAGTGACCCCCTCTGTCGGTCTATTCCGAACCCCGTTAAATTTCTTTTTGCACCCGGCTTTGGCTCCCGTTTTAGATGGCGCCGCTTTGGGCCCTTGGCAAGAAGGCTACTGGGGCGAAAATACCCAAATTCTATGGGATCACGGGTCCCTTTCGCTTTGGCTTTCCCCCAAATTAACCTGGTCGGATAGCGCCAATCAGTTCTGGCAGTACCTGAGTCTGCCTCAAAACTTTTGGAGGTCTGAACTCAATTTGAGTTGGCAAAGCGGTAATACAACTTTTCAAATCCTAGGAGAAAGTGACCTGCCGGATGCCGGTTGGAATGACCCCACCGCCGTACTTCACGGTGGGGGAAGTATAGACGCAGCTCTCAACGATGCCTGGACGATAAAAGCAGAAGGCCGAGTTGATGTTTCACCCCATTCAGCTCCCCAAACTCAAGGACTAGCAGGCCTAGCCTGGAGTCCAGCAGAACGTTTATCGGTGACCGTTGAAGTTGCCACGGACCCCAGTGGACTACATGGGTTTTTCCGTTGGAGCTTACCAGTAGATGATAAAGTCGATGCCGTTTTATACGCCATTCCCAGCCTCGAAGACGCGAGCGGTATCGCAGGGGGTGAGCTACAAGGTCGATATGATGCCTGGGGGTGGACGGCATGGGTGGAATTACCCTGGGGAGAAGTGGGAACCGAGCAAGGAAATACTTCTTGGCGAGGAACCTATGGTGTCAAAGGAACACTGTATTTCTGAGTCACTTATACGCAATGAAGAAGATTCTTCGGAAAGGAAACAAAACCTTCCCGTCAGGTTGTTCTGGGTACTGTTCTGAAATCCTAGAGATAAGGTCTTTTTCAAAGCCAATTTTAGACTCAGGCGTTGACAAGGCATTCAAATAGGGACGCAAACCTGTACTTCGCAGCATATCAACAATGGCTTGAACTGAATCCATTGTGTGAAAATAAGAGGTTTCCCACAATTCAAAATGCCTTGAGATCGGCCTCAGAATCGAGTCATAGAACTGAGGCTCATTGATTGTAAAAATTGATTTTACATCCAAGGGTGTTTCTCTTGACCATTTCTGAAAAACCAAGTCAATGCTTTTCGCTACGGGCATTTTACTAAAATTAGGAAATTGGACCGCTAATCCACCTCCTTCTGAAACACACGAAAAAAGCTTATTTAATAAGTTTTGATGATCGGGTGTCCATTGGATAACCGCATTTGAAAACACTAAATCGTAAGTTCTTTCTGAATTCCATGAAGAAACATCAGCTAAAATCCAATTCGATTGTGGAAAATCTTTTAAAGCTTTTTCAATCATAGCTGGTGAGGAATCAACTCCAGTAATCGATACTGAAGGCCATTTCTCCAGGAAATGTTCGCGTGTATTTCCAGGACCACAACCAACATCAAGTATTGTCTTCGGTGTACAACGAATTTTCCTGATCAAATCAGTCGCTGCCAGAGACCTTTCTTCATCAAAATTTAAATATAAGCTGGGATTCCAATCTGATTTTGTTTTCATATTTTCAGGCTAAGCTCTTACAATCAATTTGTAAAAGATATATTTTCTATCTAATCCATAGCTTATTCCTATGGATTAGAAAACAAACACCCCTTCCAGGGCACTTTCTGTTGAACCTTAACTATCACCAAATGTTCAAATAAATTGCTAAATGGGCAGATACAGAAGACTATACCATGATTTCAAGCCATTTCCAGTTATGCTGGTCAGCCGAATCATATAGTTAGCTTCACCCTTTGGGCTGAGGAGAGGGAAACACAGACTTTGAGCCCTATCGGTCATGTTCAGACCTCTTCGTGAGGCTTGACAGCTGTTTAAACATAGTTTAAACTCGATTTATGCAAGCTATAATCCAAAAATGGGGCAATAGCCTCGGAATCAGAATCCCCAGTTTCATCGCAAAAGACCTCTCATTGAAGAATGGGTCTTCAGTAGAGATTATCGAAGAAGATGACAGGATCATCATACAGGCGTCGAAAAAGAAAATGCTAAAGGAAATTCTCGAGTTGGTCACCGCGGAAAATATCCACGAAGAGCAATTCAGTGTTCCTGCTGGCAAAGAACTACTATGATTCCATACTACCCAGATCGGGGTGACGTTGTTTGGCTTGACTTTGATCCACAACTCGAGCATGAACAAGCAGGAAAAAGACCAGCAGTAGTCTTTTCTCCAATTGAGTACAATCGCAAGGTTGGGCTCGCACTTATTTTTCCTATTACTTCACAGATCAAGGGTTACCCATTTGAAGTGCGAATCAAGCTTGATAAAATTGATGGCGTCGTGCTATCTGATCAGATCAAGAATCTCGATTGGAAGGCAAGAAAGATCAAGTTTATCGAGAAAGCACCTGAGGAAATTCTGGAAGAGGTGAAGGGAAAACTTGACTGGATACTGGAAAAATAAGAAAGCTAAATCGCGTAGTTAGGGGCAATTAACCACCACACCACCGTGCGGACCCGCAGCGGTTCACTCCATCGGAGAAAACAAATAAATTAACTGCTAAGTGTACCCTTGCGCTTTGCTCCAAAGAGATTTCACATAAGGAACGCCTTGTAAATCAAGCCACTTATTAGACATACCAAGATTGATGGCGTAAGTTTTACTTGACCGCCAATAGGACTTACTACCAGTCAATTTCTTGACCTTCGTCTGGAAGTCGAGAAAGGCTTGTCGGCTCCAACCTTACCCGTATTGTCGATGGCACCGGCTCTCAGGTAACGGCCTATCCGTTTTAGAACAGCTTTGTCCCTGACTTTAAGCCCAGTGAATCAGAGTGTCGTGGTCGACGGCCCAGCGATACCCTTGTTTCACATACTCGTGTACCCGCTTAATTGCTCCGTGAGCCGAGCCGGTCTAAACCCAAAACTCC
>JAJXWL010000201.1:3640-4075 GCA_021781625.1 bacterium | reverse complement strand
TTCCGATCTGGCAAAGCCGGTTTTTTTTCTGACCAAATTCCTGAGATGTTTCCACCTTAGTCCAGGGGGTCTTCTGGGCTGGGACACAATTCATAAAGATACCGGGACAACCACAGTTTTGGGATTCAATGGCTCTTGAGCCAAGCAAATGGAAGGTAAGAACAGTTAACACAATGAGAAAAGTTAACACGTTGAGAAATGGTATCACATTGAAGGTCTCGAATTGCCACCCTGGCATGATTGACTCCTTTTTTGGACTTCAGGAGTAATACAGGCTGGATTAAGGATCTGCTTCAATTTTTTTTTTAGAATTTTTTTCCCTTTTGCAGGCACAATTTTCAGACACCTCAAAGTTAACCCGGCAACCAGACCAGAGCACGGGAAGGTTTTCTTTGACTCTAGGGGTTTACTCTAGTTCTTTTCGAATTTAGATCG
>JAJXWL010000201.1:0-3630 GCA_021781625.1 bacterium | reverse complement strand
GTTTAGTTCTATTTCTCAGTTTGTGTCTAGCAAAGGACACTTTACTCTAGTTCTTTTCGAATTTCTTCTTCTGTGATTCCTAACGAAGCTTCGGGTATAGTACTCCCAAAAACTTCGATATTCTTTTCTTTACCCCGAGGCTTAAAGGACCCCAGAGGTTTCCCTTTGGCTTCGGGGGGTAAAGCTTCCTGAAGCTCGCGGCTAAAGACAAGACCTTGTCCCGAGGACCTGGTCAGTGCTTGAAGTCTAGAAGCCAAGTTTACTGCATCGCCGATAAGGGTAAAATCTAACTTACCGCCAGACCCGACGTTGCCTTCAACCACCGGACCTTGAGCAAGTCCAAAGCCCGCCGCTAAAAGTTTGTCGGCACCCCGTGAGCGCAATCGAAGTTGAGCTAGTCCCTTCAGGGCTTTTTCGCAAGCCCGTTTGGCTTCGAGGGCTTTGGTCGGTTCAAACCTGGCCATGATCCCATCCCCCAGAAGTTTTAAGACCTCACCGCCTTCGCTTTCTATTGCCTCAATGACAATATCATAGTAGGAGCGTAAGACCGCCATGAGTTTGTCTGGCTCTAAACGTTCTCCCAAAATGGTCGAGCCCACAATGTCCGAGAATAGGACAATGGCTTCACGACGGATAGGCCGTAAGCGGGTGGGGTCAATCCCATGTGCGACACTGTCTTGAACAAAACGAGAGGTGTAACGTTCCAAAATATGATGATTAGATTCGAACGTCGAAAGTAGCTTCTTCATGGGTTCAACAAGAGGGTCTTTCAGCAGGTCCAATTGGATGGTCTTCATTTTCCAATCGGGGAATTGGCGGCGAAGGATATCGGGTTCCATCTCAAGCACAAAGATTCCCGTGTGACGTGGGTCTTGGGCTATCCGTTCAAAGCAATTGTCCACATCCGCATCCAGGCCTTCCAGAATTTGATAAAAAATTGAGCCCGTGGATAAAAGAGCCCCGGTCAGTCCTTCACGGGCATTATTCACCTCGGATACCCGGGAGATTTCTTCTAGGTCGGGTTGGGATAACGGCTGAGAAAATCGGCTGATGTAAGTGAGTCTCTTCATGAGAAAGTCTCCTGATTTTTGGTGTAGGGGGTTAATGTAAAAATTGCAAAGTCGGCGACGCGACATAGAGGCTACCTGCATCCAAAGTTTGTGAATCATTGTAAATGTTGGTGGGGCTGAGAGAAATGGTCAAAGCTGGCGAGCCCGTGTGTTGCGAGTCATAGTCAACAAAGTCAACCGTCCCCAGGGGAAGGGTTAGCTGAGTCCACGTAGGCCACCCGGCACTGGGGCGAGGAAAATAAGTTTCAAAGGTTCCGTTGTTGCCAGGTTGTGTGGCGGCAGTAAGGGTGATGGTAAGCCCGGTGGCGACAAAATGATTATTGCTACCGGCTTGAGGGTCGTCCTTGACCCATACAGAAAATTGATAGGTGCCGGGAATAAGTTGAAGACTGCCCGAGGTCAACGATGGTAGCGAGGTCGTCACATTGAGCGGGACGTCACTTCGTACCAGGCGCAACGAGCTAAAGACAAGATCTTGAGTTCCGCTCGTGTAAGAAAAAATTAAGGCATCATTGGCCCCTGAATACGAAAAAGCATTGCCGATTTGGGAGCCATTGGGACCTGAACTGTTGATTAAATACAAGTGCTGAACTTGGAAACTATTGGTTTGACTACTGTTGGGGTAGGTCCAACTCACCGCAGAACCTGTCGTGGGGACAAAATTGAGCTGGCAGGGTGTCGAAGTAAATAAATCGATAAAATCCATTTGCAGAACGTATTGGCCGGTGGTCCACAAGGGTGGATGTCCAGTGAGGCTCGATGTGCCTAGGGCAGAGTTTAAGTTGAGGCTCAAGGTGTCGGTGGATTTTTGGCTGGTCCATTGTACAGAAGGCGCCGTGAGTGTGATGGTGGAGGCGTTTTGTGTGCTTACCTGAGTTCCACTCGCCAATACTGTGGCCGAGCCGCTTCCCGATACGCTCCAGGCACTCGCTGGGTTGCCGATAAGAGTTTGGCCAGCCGTTGAGGCCGTAAAATCGCCATTGGGAATCAAATTTTTAATTTCTAATTGATAACCGTGTGACGTGGAGGTGGGGCCAGTCCCTGCCCCCAAATCACTCCAAGTCATATAATCGGTCGTCGTAGCCAAGGCCCAGACGGGTGTTCCTGCCGAAGTGGTGGGAAAATCCCAGTTTTTCAAAAGGTTAACGTTGTTATATTCACTAAAGTAATCGGTATTGAGACTGCAGGAGGCTGAGAGCAGAACAAAAAAAATCACAAACCCCTGAAAAATCTTCATGGTTTGAATTTACCGCGAAAAACGCAGATCCGCTAGCGTTTCTGGCTTTAACGGCGCAATTCGCCGACAAGTTTTTGAACTTCTTGCAAGTCAAAGTTCGAGGCGTCGGTTTCGATTTGGCGAGCAGTCTTTAACAACCACTTTTCCCACCAGCTGAGTTTGTCCCACTGAATGGCCCCACCAAAGAAACTCAAGTTATTCAGCTGGTCAGCCCATTCGTCCCCCAAGGCCACTTTGACATAGTCCCAGGCGGCGGCACGGGGCGATAACCCCACGACAAAGAAGCGGCATGGTTTCGCTTTCAAAACGTCGCGATATTTTTGAAGAAACGTCACAAGCCGTCGTGAGTATCTACCAAAATATACCGGACCACCTAAAATAAATTGGTCGTACTGGGAGAATTCTGGGACCTTCGGGTTAGTGAGCAACCAGGTGTCCAGTCCAGGAACTTCTTGCTGAAGCATTTCCACGCAACGTTGAGTAAAGCCATGACGAGTGTCGTACACTACCAGCGTTTTCATGGGTTTAATCCTAACAAAGGGGGGGCAGAAATGGAAGATGCTAAAGGCCAGACAATCCCGTTTTGCGCCGCACGGGTTTGAGAGGCTTTTTGCCAAAGTTTTGTTAGGTCGTCTGCTGTTGGCAAACTGGGGTCTGGGGCTAGGGTTCGGGACTCAAAGGCCCAAACCATAAGGGTAAGGGCTTCGCGTTCAAAAAAGGGCGGAAGCTTCGCTAAGGCTAAAAAGAATTGCAAACGAGGAAGTTTGGCGGCAAGTTCCTCTTTAAGGAACGGCGGGGCTTGCTCAGTCATGACTTGATCCCAGCGGTCTTGAAGTTGGGCCACGTCTGCGCCAGGTACAAGGTACGTCCAAGAGCCAGGACGCATTAAAGCTAAGGCCCGGCCGGGAGTCGCCGTAGCCGTCATCTGCCCTTCGAGATTCACCTCCCCTTCGCGGGTACTGACCAAAACTTGCCCCTCGGGGCTTACCGTGACGGTAAACATTCCCCCCCGGCTTACCAAGCGGCCTGCGGGAGTCCAGATACTAATCAGATCCTGATGCCCCGGGGGAATGAAATAACCGGTTTGACCCCCATAAACGCTGACCTCAAGCTGTGGCCTTTCGGGTCGATTATCTTTTTCGAGGACAACCCAGCTTTTTTCACCGACGCGGACCACTCCATCGGTAAACGAGTCGGTTTGAACGTACAGCTCGGCTTCAGCTCCGGGTGGGGTCGAGATGGCTTCTCCTGCCGAAAGGCTTTGATGCAGGGTTAAGGGAACTGTTGTCTGGGTGGCGGTGGTTAATAAAGGACCACCATGGA
>JAJXWL010000015.1 GCA_021781625.1 bacterium | reverse complement strand
GTCTTCGATCGAGATGATCGGATAGGCGTCCACCCATTTCTTGTACTTGGCCACCATGTCCTGGGCCGAGTACAGCTTGTCGGGTTCTGACTTCCAGAATTTGTAGCCTTTTTTGCCGCCTTCGTCAAAAAGTTCGGAACTCGCGCAGTCCAGGGCGATACCGAAGTCCTTGCCGGCCTTGTAGCCAGCCGCTTCAATGGCCTTCATGATGAAGTCCAGAGCTTCGTCGTTTCCAATGTTGGGAGCAAAGCCACCTTCGTCACCCACAGCAGTGTTGTGACCAGCTTTTTTGAGCTGGCTTTTCAGGGCGTGGAAAACTTCGGCTGTCATACGAACGGCTTCTTTGAGGCTTTCGGCACCATAAGGGACAACCATAAACTCTTGGAAGTCTACCTTGTTGTCGGCATGCTTGCCGCCGTTGATGATGTTGGCCATAGGAACGGGAAGAAGAGTGGTCTTGAGAGGACCAAGATGGCGGTAAAGGGGAATACCAAGGCTGTCTGCCGCAGCTTTAGCAGCGGCCATCGAAACACCAAGAATGGCGTTGGCGCCCAGCTTGGCCTTATTTTCAGTCCCGTCGAGTTCGATCAAGGTACGGTCTAATTCGACCTGATCAAGGGCATTGAGGCCCATCACTTCGTCAGCAATCACGGTGTTGACGTTTTCGACGGCCTTCAGCACGCCCTTGCCTAAAAAGCGGCCCTTGTCACCGTCCCGCAATTCCACAGCCTCGTGTTCGCCTGTGGAAGCGCCGGAGGGTACGGCCGCGCGGCCGAAAGCGCCGTCTTCGAGGTAGACATCAACCTCAATGGTAGGATTGCCGCGTGAATCCAGAATCTCGCGGGCATGAACTTGTTCAATAATGCTCATGGTAGCTCCTTGTAATTTGGCTTGAGGGGTTTCGGGGGTATTATCCTCTTTTCGCGGTGTTAAGGCAAGGGCGACAGCGGCAGGCAAGCGCAAGGTCCCGGTCTAAGAACGGACAACTCCGGTCAAGGGCGGTAATTGGCGTGCCAAGAACGGTTAATGCGCTCGGCTAGTCCTTCGCCGGATAGTTCGCCTTTGAGGACTTCTCGAAGGGCTCGCGGAAGGGTGTCTTGCCAAGTTTGTTCGGGGCACATGGCCATTTCCCACGGCCAAGCCCCTTTTTGTTCTTCACTTTGGACGATGTCGGTAAAGCCCTGGGGTAGTCCGTTGAGCGAAACATCACGCAAGGCCGGTAAAAGACGGCATTGGTGGGTCCAGATTTCGAGGGCGTGAGGCGAGGCTAAAAACTTTAAAAATGCTTTAGCATCGCGTTGGTGTCGTGCCGAGGCTTGGGTGGATACCACAAAGGTGTTTTCCGCCGAAGAAAAAAAACGATTTTGTGCCGGATCCTGTGACCAGGGAAAGGGAATAAAGGCGACCCCGAAAAATTTCCCCTGAACTTTTTGTTGGTCTAAAATCGCACTGACATCGTCTTGATTTCCAAATAGCATGCCGACTTGTCCCGCGGTAAAGGTGGCAACGGCGGCTGAGGTGGGCGGTAGGCTGTGGGCTTGAAACCATTTGACTAAAGCCAGGAGTTGCTTGAGGTCCACGACACGTCCCCAGTTGGCGCGGGCCCAGTTCATATCGGCCGCAAAACGCTTGACAGCTTCTGGCCCTTGAGAGTCCTGATAACCCCGAACCCCCAACTGAGAGCTATGCAACAACATGGTGAGTTGTTCTAGGGCTTGGGGGCCTCCCACAAAGGGAGTAATGCCATTAGCCTGAAGAATCTGCGCATCTTGTTGTAATTGTTTGAACGTCGTCGGAATGGGCAAATCCATGCGGGCAAACAGGGCTTTATTGACCACCAAACCTATCGCTCCCACGTTGGTGGGGAGGGCGATGACTTGCCCCTGAAAGGTGACTCCGGGCAAAAAAGAGGGGTTCACGTGCATTTGTTTGGCCAGACTGTCCAGGTTGGCACAATAGCCGTTCAGGGCAAGTTCGAAATCGGCGGCCCAGGCTGGGGCCTGAAATAAGTCGGGTAAGTTTCCGTAGGCTGCTTCACGCATCAAGCGCGAAGCCTCGAAACGGGGGGTAAAAATGGGCTTTAACTTCACCCCAGGATGGGTAGCTTCAAAGGCCCGGACTAATTCAGGAAAGGCGGCCTGCAAGGTTTTTTGCGAAATCTCGATGGTCAGGGTTTCGGAGGTGAGAGGGCTCACCAAAATTGAAGTCAAAAATAGGGCCAAGCCGACTTTTTTCATACAGCGTCTCCGGGCAAATAAAGCGTCTTTCCTGTCCAAAGGTTACAAACATGCTACAATCCCGTTATGCCCAACGACCATTCTTTAGTTTTGACGCCTCAACTTTTGGATGAAATCCTTTTTGCCATGGAGGATCAGGAGCATCCTCGAGTATTGGACCTCGTCACGGGCAAAGTGGTGGGGTTCACCGAAGAACTTGAACCTCGCTTGCTTCCTCTGCCCGAGTGGACGAGCTTGGACGGCTTTCAAACCATGCGCGCTTTTACGGCCACCTTGCGCCATCCAGAACTTAAAGCAGAACTCACCGCGTTGCTGGACGCAGGAGTTGGTGTTTTTAAGGCGTTTAAAACAGCTCTCAAACCCTTTGCCTCCTTAACTCGTCGCTGGCAGGCTTTTAAGCGTCAAACCATGGAACGACGGGTTGAAAGTTGGGCCCAAGACTGGCAGGAGGTTTTGGTATGGTCAGCCTCTTTTGAAGAGGAAGCCCCGCTTCAAGAGGATTTTCAAATTCGACCAGTCACCGACCTTTCGTCGATTGTGTCCTTAAGCGAACAGGCTTGGGCCGAAGTATCTTTGTTATGGGGACCAGGTCGTGAGTTGGCTCAACTTTGGCAACCCCGAGAGGGCGACCGTGTCCTAGCTTGGGCCGTCGAAGGCCCAGAGGGCTTGGCGGGGTTCCTGTGTGGAAATCTCTGGCAACTTTCCCGGTGTGAAGCCTTCGAACTTTCGGGTTGGTATGTAGCTCCCGAATATCGCGGTGTGGGCTTGGGAAGAGCTCTCTGGCGTCGAATGAGGCAAACCGTGGCAGAGCATTCTCCGGACTCAGTGCTCATTTACCGCCTCCCCAGCACGGTAACTTACCTCCAAGCCTTTTTTGAGCGAGAAGGGGGGAAAAACCGTGGAGGAGGGTGGGAGTTTTGGTTAGCTTAAGCGCTCTTGTCGAACCGCTTCAAAGTGGGTGTGCAAAGCGTCCAACCTTTCCATGACACGATCCACCGTGAACTGTTTGCTATCGATCTCTGCAGGGCAAAGGGCTTGGGCTTCGGTGCGGAACTGGGCACACGAAACGACTTCGCTGACACCGTACACAATGACATCCTTGTGGGCTTGGTCATCCAGCATTTCTCCGGCCGAGGTCACGTGAAGGGTGTTGCCGTTGATGCTGACAAAAACCATGTGATCAAAGCCTTTGATGTACGAATCAATTTCTTTGACGCCGCGTTTGGTCTCGGGCTTTCCGGGACGGTAACGAGTTCCTGCGGGAAATACCAGAACCATTTTGCCGCTAGTTTTTGCTTTGGATAAAGCCCTCATCGCGGCGAGGTTAATTCGCTGGGCTCGTTTCAGTTCTGCTTCTTTTTCTGGACTATCGGGGAGGGCTTCAATGGAACGGGACGGGTAAATAATGATGCGGCTAAACGCTTCGGTGAACGCCAGCACCACCGGACTTTCTTCGTTGAGCTTGTACCCGGCCATGGCGACCAGAGCTTCGGCCACCTCCTCGCCGGCAGTTCCGTGTTTTTCTAAGAGGTTGAATAAACACGGCAGGTCGAAATTCGAGTAATGTTCCATGAGTACTAGGCAGGCTTTGCCTGAAGCCGAGAGTTTTTGCAGTTCCACGAGGTGTTCAAACCCTTCAATAGAACTTCCCGGAAGCAGGAGTTCTTCAATGATTTTGTAAAATAAATGCCGGTTGACGGAGTTGCCTTCCTGCCACACATTCTCCTCTGAGACGACGTGCTGTTTCTGAGAATTCTTTACCATTTGTTGTATGACTGGCCCAAAATTCTTCGTGATGTCTATCATGGAAGCTCCTTGAAGTGATGTAAGCCTAAGGTTCAGAATAGGGAGGGGCATGGAGATTTGTCAAGAAATAGGAGTATGCATGAAAAGTTCCCGAACAACATCCCTTGTCTGGGTCGCGTGCTTAGGGCTAGGTATTCTCTGGGCTTCGCCCAGCTTCGCTGAAAATGCGACGTTTGTCCTCTCGCAATCCCGCGAGCCCGCGACGTTCAATCCTCAGCAAATCGACTTGTCTCAAGGCTATTCCACCCCAGAAATGCGGGCTTTTGAAGCGCTTTATGAAGGTTTGGTCGAGTGGGACACCTCTACGGGGAGGGTGCTTCCTGGTCTCGCGGACAGTTGGACCTCGGCCGATCAAGGTCGCGTTTGGACTTTTCGACTTCGGCGTGCTGTCTGGTCGGATGGTTCACGCATAAACGCCGATAGCGTAGTTCAGTCGTGGCTTCATGAACTAGACCCTAAGCAGAAGGCCCCAAGCCCCGGCTTACTGACACGGTTTTTAGTAGGAGCCGCCGCGTATCAGGAGGGCAAGGGTAGTGCGAATGCGGTGGGCATCAAGGCTTTAGACCCCCAGACCGTTCAATTGACCTTGCTGGAACCCTTGGTTCCTTTAGGATTGTTGGCCTTGCCGCCTTTTGCCGTCATCAATGTCGACCATCCTGACCTGGTGAATGGCCCGTACCTTTTGGTTCCAAGCGATTCCAAAAACAAAGAAGGTTCCCAAAGCAAAGATATGGTGTTCCAGGCTAACCCACGCTATTGGGACGCTTCTGCTGTCAAAATCAAAACCCTCAAGTTTCTGACGCTCGACAGTACGGCGGCTTGGAAAGAGTATTTGGCGGGCAAAGTGGATTGGGCCACCCAAGTTCCCTATTCTCACCTCGGCGATGCCCAACTGCGCGAGGACTTTCAAAATGTGCCCAGTCTGCACACCTACTTTTACATTCCTCTCGAAAAGCCTGACGACAAAAGCTATCCGCTCAATGATGAACGCGTCCGCGAAGCCCTGAGTCTGGCGATTGACCGGAATGTCTTGGCACAACGAGTTTTGAAACTTGGGGTTTTTCCGTTCTACAGCGTCAGTCCCCCCTTTGACGACTACCAACCGCCTGAGTGCGCTCACGACAATATTCTGAAAGCCCAGGCTCTGCTAGCGTCAGCTGGGTATGAAAAAGGGGCCAAATTTCCTACGCTGACCCTGGGCATAAATACAGGACCGCTTCACGAAGCTGTTGCCGCTTACGTTGTCGAACAGTGGAAACTCAATTTGGGCATCACCGTCGAACTCAAAACGGTCAGTTGGAAAGAGTTTCAAGAAGGTCTGAAGAAAGGGACCTACTCCTTGGCTCGCGGGGATTGGCGCGGGGACTGGCCAGACCCTTTGGCTTTTTTAGAAGCTTGGAGCCAACCCGACAATCCAGCTCAGTTTCATAATAAGGATTTTGACCAAGATATTTCTGAAGCGAAAGCTCTGCCCAGTGGTGTCGCCCGCTTAAAGAAGCTCGCCGCCGCTGAACAGATCCTTTTGAACCAGCAGGTGCTGATCCCGCTGTTTTGTTTTGGAACTCCTCAAATGCTGGACCAAGAACGGTGGAAGGGCTGGTTCACCAACACAGCCGATCTTCATCCTTGGAAGTTCCTGGAACCAGTTCCCTCTAGTTCGGCTACGAGTTCAAGGTCGTCAACGACTTCAGGGGGGTCGGGTCCGTAAGGACCCTGGTAGTGGGTCGAAAATCTTCGCGGCTGGAGGTTCCCCACAACACTCCCCAAAAGTCCGCCCCAGACGTTAAGGCCATCTCTTCATCGGCTGGCGTGTCCCCAATCACTAAAAGCTGTTCGACGGGAATCGAGCTCAGGCGAGCAAACCTGAAAACCGTGTCAGGGTGTGGTTTGGGCCGCACCTGGTCAGAACCACTAAGGTGGTCAGAACCTATCAGGACCGTAAAAAACGGTAAGAGACCCAAGGCCCCCAGTTCGCGTTCGGCACCCGCTACAGAGTCCGAGGTGCCCACACCTTGAAGGATTCCCCCTTGGGCAAGGTGGCGGACGATTTCAGGGAGTCCGGGAAAGGCGTCGGGTGTATGGTGTTGAACCAGCGGCTCTAGAAATTGACGGGCTTGGACCATAAACTCCGTGAGTTCAGGGAGTTTAGTCCAACGATTGAAGGTGGTATAAAACGCTGTCAGTATGGTTTCGGGAGTCCCTGAGGCCAATAACCCTTGCGCGGTAGGTCGACCCTCGACTACACCCAGGGCCGTTAGCACTTGTTCGGCGGCCAGGGGTCTTTGGGTGGGGGAAAGCCCCACCCATTCGCCCAAAAGCAGGGCGAGTTCGCGTTCAAGTCGAACCCAAGAACCCAGGCTGTCGACTAAGGTACCGTCTTTGTCCCAAAGAACCGCTCGATATACCAGCTTATTTCCAGGCCTCACCAGCTTATCCCCAGGCCGCACGAAATCGCCTAACCTCAGCGGCGGGGTCTTCGGCACCCCAAATCGCCGAGATGACGGCCACCCCTGCACAGCCCAGCGCTTGGACGCTGGGGAGCCGTTCGGCAGTGAGGCCGCCGATGCCAATGAGCGGCAAGCCCAAAGCGGTCAAGTCACGAACCCCGGCGTGGGCGGCGGGAACGGCATCGGCTTTGCTTGCAGTAGGAAAGAGGGCTCCGACTCCTAGGTACGTGGCCCCCTCGTGGAGGGCCTGTTCGGCTTGTTCCCGAGTGTGTACCGATACCCCCCAAATACGGCCTTCGGGCCAGAGGCGTCGGGCTTGTGCCAGAGGCAAATCCGTTTGCCCCAAATGAACGCCGTCAGCGTCCAGTGCCATGGCCAAGTCAAGGCGATCATCAACGACCAGTGGCACTTTGTAGATTTGCGTTAGAGCCCTAACGTGAAGTCCAAGTTCCCATATTTCACGGTCGCTGGCCCCGGCTTTTTCTCGGAGCTGGACCCAGGTCACCCCAGCTTCCAGGGTGGCCTTGAGAGTCGTTAAAAACTCTTCACGGGAACGGTTCGTCCGGTCTGTCACCAGGCAAAGCACCGGGTTAAAATCCAAGTTCTGCTTAAAGTTCGTCTCAAAGCTCTTCACGGCGTACCCTTTCGTCCCAAGGAAAATCCTCTACGGCTAAGGTGCTGATGGCGTCAAAGAGGTTGATGCGGAAGTGACCCGTGCCTTGGCCAGCCAGCAGGGCCTTTTCGGCTTTTTCACCGGCTAGGTTCATGGCGAGTATACCGAGGAGGGCGGCCTTCAGCGGGTCGGCTTCGACGCTGGCAAAACACCCGACCAACGACGCGGTCATACAGCCCGTGCCGGTGATGCGGCCCAAAAGGGCTGTTCCGCCGGTAATGGTATAGAGGACTTTTCCATCGGTGATTAAGTCGGTCACACCCGTGACGGCAACAACGGTTTGATTGGCCCGAGCCAGGCTGATGGCGGCGTCTCGGGCCTCTGCGTCCAAAGAGTCTACACCGCGTTGGCGAGAGGACTCTCCGGCTAAAAACTTGATTTCGGCGGCGTTGCCCTTAATGATCGTGGGGTGAACGGTCTTGACGATGGTACTGGCGGTGTCTCGGCGAAAGCCCGTGGCTCCGGCTCCGACGGGGTCGAAAATCACCGGCTTACCCAATTCCCGAGCTTTTTTTCCGGCGGCGATCATGGCATCGACCGAACGCTGATGAAGGGTACCCATATTCAGCACCAGGGCGCCGGCAAAATTGACCATATCGGCGGCTTCGTCGGGGCTGTCGGCCATAACCGGGGAGCCTCCCAACGCGAGGGTGATGTTGGCACAATCATTGATGGTGACGGCATTGGTGATGTGGTGGATCAGGGGTGCTTGAGCGCGAAGCACGTCAAGCACGGAAGCTGGTGAAGTTTTCATGCGGTTTTCCTAGTTTTTAAGGTGAGTTTTAAGACCGAGCTCAGCACGGCAGAGGCGAGAAAAGTGGGCACAGTGACCCCCAGTGGTGTGGAAAGGTTTTGTATAAGGTAGTACAGCACCACCCCGACAACCCACGAGACAAAGCTGATGAGGTAAAACCCCTTTGAGCGGGGGGCTTTTCGAAAAAATATCCAATCGGCGATCAAAACCCCGTACAAGGGGGCAAAAACAGCCCCCAAAATGTAGAGAAAGTTTTGGTATTGATCCATGGGGAACACTAAAGCCAGAACCAAGCCTACAGCGCCTAGGAGCAAGGCAGAGGGCTTTTCACCTGCCACCGGGAAAATGTTCTTGAACGAAACCCCGGACGAGACCACATCCAAGAAGCCGGAGGTCGCAGTTGAAATGACCAAAATGGCCAAACCCACGAGACCCAACCCTGCTTTGAGCATTTGGGCGGTGGGGTCGGCCGTTCCCAGGGCAAGTGCCGAGGCTAAACCAATGGAATACATCCACACGCTCGCCGCCACGTAGCCCAGTACGGCCACAACGGTTCCCGCAGGACTTCTGGCGCGACGCGTGTAGTCTCCTACCAGAGGTAGCCAGGACAGAGGCATCACGACGACAAACTCGATGGCGTCGGATACCCGTAAGGGCGAAGGGGCTGGGTACGAGACTGGGGCGGTATGGTACACGACCCAGCCCAAGACTAAAGTAAGGGCAAAGACCAAGAGTACCGCCGTCGTGTTCAAAAACTTAATGCCGGTTATTCCGCTAGCTGTCCATAACAGAAGCAGGGCGCCTAAAATCAGCTTCCAAGCCCAGGGGTTTTGCCAGCCCCAGAGGGCTTGCGAAATCGCATTGAGACTCTGGCTACCCAAGATGACCATGACCGCCGTCCAACCGACTAACTGCAGGACGTTGATGGCTCCAAAAAGCCTAGGTCCCCAAGCCCCAAACGAAAGCTGGGAAACCCCGATGGCAGAATGACCTGTTTTTTTGGACATCCAACCGGCGCCAAAAAAGATGAGGCCGCCCACAAGGTGGCCGAAGAGGATGACGGCCAGGCCTGTGGCCCAGCCCAGCGGGGCCAAGTAGCCGCCGGTAAGAATTTCGGCCACCGAAATGGCGGCACCGAACCAGAGTGCTCCCAAGACAAAGGCCGAGAGCGTAGTTTTGTCTTTTGAAACAGTGTTCATAAGTGGGGTTCTTCTCCTTGATATAACGTCCAAAAGTGATGAATGGGGCCTATGCCCTGTCCCACGGACAACCCGTGCGAAATACCCGTTGAAACATAATTCTTGGCCCGTTCGACGGCTTCGCGAAGGCTGAGACCTCGGGCGAGGTAAGAGGCGATGGCGCTCGACAAGGAACAACCGGTTCCATGGGTGTGTCGGGCTTCCAGTCGGGGACTGGAAAATACCACGGACCCGTTTTGGTCAACCAGAACATCGTTGGCATCTTCTTCGCGGTGGCCACCCTTGATCAGAACCGCTTGAGCCCCCATGGCCTTGAGTCGATCTCCGGCCACTTCCATCTCTTCCAGAGTTCGCGGCAAAAAGCCTGAGAGAGCCTGAGTCTCGGGTAAGTTGGGTGTTAAAAGGCTGGCTAAGGGCAATATCTCGCTTTGAAACACTTCAACAGCTTCGGGGGCCATCAAAGAATGCCCACTTTTGGCGACCATGACGGGGTCTAGGACAATCCAACGGGGTTGGTAGTGCCTCAGCTTTTGGGCCACCATTCTCATGGCCTCGGGACCAGGAAGCATTCCGATTTTCACGGCATCGACGCGAACATCCTGAAAAACAGAGTCGATTTGCTCGCCGATAAACTCGGCGTCGACGATCTGGACAGCTTGAACGCCCTGAGTGTTTTGGGCCGTGAGGGCGGTAATCACCGTCATGCCGTAAACACCACAGGCACTCATGGCCTTTAGATCCGCTTGGATGCCCGCGCCGCCGCTGGAATCACTTCCGGCGATGGAAAGAACATGGCGCATAAGATCTCCTTGTGGATCCTGGGTTAAAAGCGGAGTGGAAAAAAGAAGGGAAAGCCGCTTAAAAGCGGAGGCCACTTTTTCCTACGCCGGCATAACCCGGATCAGGTTCAGGGGTCAGAAGCTTCATGGTGCTTCTATCTCAGCCGGACTCTTCCGGCTCCCCCAAGTGAACATCTTAAAGGTAGAGACAACCTGGCGCTTTGACAAGAGGCCGAGACCGGTTTCCAAGAGGCCGAGACCAGGTTCTTGGTTGCTAAGCCAGGGCCGGTTGGGCTAAAGTGCCGTATGAAAGCCCATCCCTGGACCATTACCACCCTGAACGAAGCCGGCTACGGTGTCGGGCAGACAGGGGGACAATTTGTGGCCGTGGCAAGAACCGCTCCCGGCGATGTGATCGTCAGTTCCCCCACTGCCACCCGTGAACGCTGGACACACGCCACGTTGGGTCAAGTTGTTAAACCAGGTCCCGATCGCGTTGTTCCGCCATGTCCTGCCTTTGACCGGGGGTGTGGGGGGTGCCAATGGCAGCACTTGACCTACTCTGCCCAGTTAACTTGGAAAGAAAAAACCTTGGCCGGGGTGCTGAGGGGACGGGGTGGTTTTACGGGCAGGATGAACCCCATTTTGGCTTCGCCGACCGAAGGCTACCGCAATAAACTTTC
This sequence comes from bacterium, assembly GCA_021781625.1. The sequence continues at coordinate 8,934 of JAJXWL010000015.1, read as the reverse complement.
GTTAAAAAATGAAAATGGCCGTGCTGTGTTTGTCCCGGAATGGGAAGGAACCCTTTCGCCAGCGGAGTGCCGGGTGCAAACGCCCGCCCTGCAAAAGGCCTGGGCGTTTCTGAGGACACAGCGCCTGCCGCGAGGTGTTGAACAGCTTCACCTGCGCAGTAATGCTCTGGGTCAGGTGGGAATCCACGTGTTTGCCAACCGGCACGGCATCAAGGATTTTGAGTTTTTACAACTCGTTCCGGGTTTTGTCGGGGCAGGCGTAACGCTTCCCTCTTCAAAAGGGAATCCGGGCACGGTCTATCAGTCCTGGGGGCCAGAAGCGTTTTTGAAGCAGACCTGTGAAGTTGGTCCTGGGCGTTTGGTGGAATATTTGGTACCCCACAATGGGTTTTTTCAGACCAATGAAACCCAAGCTCAAACGCTGTTAGAAGTCGTTAGACGGGAGGCTCGGGGTGGTTCAAGGCTCCTTGACCTCTACTGCGGTTCGGGGTTTTTTGGGCTGGCGTTGGCGCAGGATTTTGCGGAAGTTGTGGGTCTTGAGGTGAATGTGCAGGCTGTCGAAGCGGCGAAACAAAGTGCCCTGCTCTCTGGGGTTAAGAACGCCAGCTTTTTGGCGGGAGACTTGGGACCTAGCTTAGCTGTGTTGAGTCGTGCTCCAGAGGAAGTCGCAGTGATTGACCCTCCTCGTGAAGGTCTGCTCCCTCGGGCTCTCGAGGCTTTGACCGCAAGGTCCCCCCGTCGGCTTGTTTATGTGTCTTGTTACCCGGCTTCGTTGGCCCGGGATTTGAAACACCTCACTGCGGCAGGATGGAAGGCCCGCACCTGTACGCCGGTGGATATGTTCCCGCACACCTCGCACGTCGAAGCGGTGGTGACGCTGGAACGGTGAGAGTGAGGGACACTCTGAAAACATCCGAATTATTGCGATAATTCGTCGTAAAATCGACGATTTCACGACAACAAATCGACGATTTCACGACGAAAAATCGTCGATAAAATTCCGAATTTGAGCACAAAATTCGCTGATTTCTAGCATCAAATTCGCCGATTTCTAGCACAAATTTCGCTGAATTTGATCATCAATTTGCGTTAAATTGACCCATTTAGGCCCGGAATTCCGAGGGACCACGCGGTTGGTACTGCAAATAAACTTGATCTCAGGGCAAAAAAAGGCGCTGAAATCTCTTTTAGCGCCAACGACTCATTTAACCTTCCACGTCTCATGACTTTACCAGGGCAGGCGCGAAATTCTCGCTTGTCTACCCAAGCTGTTCGTAAACCTGGAGGCGCGTGGCTGGGCCTGTTGAATCGCCTCCAACGAAACCAAAGCAAGTCTCAGCTAAACACGTTTCAACTAAACACGGCGCAGGGGCAGTTCTGTTGTCATAAGCGAATTGTACCATCATGGCACCTCCGAAAAAGGGTTTTTGTCCGGCATGCCGGCCGAATCGAGACGCTGCAGGACGTCTTCTGCGCGATCAACCTGATAACTGGGGCATTTAAGCTCCTGCTTCAAAAAATTTTTCGATTTTTCAAGATTTTGGGGACAAAGTCCTGAAAAAAGCAAAGAGTGGACGAGATTCGGCCAATTACTTTTAGTACACCTTAAATCCTCAACTCTTCGCCAGTGTCGGCGTTTAAAATGAGTTTGAGTTCTGTGGAAGTGTCAAATGTATAGACCAAGACACCTTGGAGGACTTCTAGCGTTACTTCTTGAAGTTTCGCCTCGGGATGATTTTTCAAGGCAAGTTCTTGTGCTTGAACGATGGTTAGCTTTGGAATCATCGAAATCGCCGGTTCTGAAGTTTTTTCAGGTTTCTCTTGAGTCATTTTCAGAGTAGCCCCCGTGTCAGCACTGAGCTTGAGGTAATGACCTGAGGCTAAGTCCATATTGTAAACCAAGCTGTCGTGATCCTTTTCTAACGATATTTCGACGACGCGGTCTCCTGGTAAAGTTTTGAGAACCTTTTGTTGAATCTCGATAAGGGAAACCCTAGGGTTCATGATCTTCGTGGACTGACCTGTAGGTTGTACGGCAGGCCCGGCAAAGGCTGAAAGTGTTGCTGTTGCCAGCAGGGCCGTTAAAGAAAATAGTTTTTTGACGCTCATGGCATCCTCCTGCGAGATAAGGTGTCATGCCGAGCTGAAGTCTTGATGAAGTAAAATCCATTTTATCAATTCCATTTTTCTGAGAGCATTTCATGTCAACTTCATTCTCAAGGCTTAGGGTGGTCTTAAAAGTTATTTGATAATTTTAGGAGCAGAATAGATGCGTGTTAGAGTGCCTTTGGTGTTACTGCTAAGCGGACTAGCTTGGCCGGGTGGGGCCGTAACTTTGACCGAACTTCAACAACTGGCCATTGCCCATAGCAAAGAACTTCAAAGTTTTGCAGCTCAAACACAAGCGGATAGAGCCTTGATTCGAGAAGAAACAGCTCGACGTTTACCCCAACTAACGGGAACTCTCGATGCCGGTTGGGACGATTCCGTAGGTGGCTGGCAAGCCACGGCGAGTGCTAACCTTTCATGGGATCTTGCTGGATTAGCTAGCCCACCTTCTGACGCGGCGTTTCGAGTTCAAAAAGATTTATGGCAAACACGAAGTTTTATCGACAAAGTAAAACTTGAGGTCGCGCTCTCCTGGAGTCGGTTGTCAGTTCTGGTTCGTGAACAAAAAGAGGATACAAAATTAGTAAAATTCTTTAAAGACCATTTGGTTCATCTCGAACTCCTCAAAGCCGAAGGGGTTGATTCGTCATGGGATATACTTCGCGTCAAGAATCAGTTGTCAACACTGCTGACCTCACAACTTCGCGAGACAGCCGAAGTACAAAACCTTTTAGCTTTATTAAGAAGTGTCACAGGAGTCCAATGGGCCCTTTCGTCCTTGAGATTTTTATCGTCATCAGACCTTCCAAGCTTTGAGCCCAACGTTTGGTATCGACGTCTACCGCAGATCCTTGCCTCTCGGCCGGAGCTTCACATGGCTGAAGCAGATGTCCAAGCTGCTCAAGCTATGACCGAAAGGGCCCGCTTAGCTTGGTTGCCCCAAGTAAAACTTTCAAGTGCCATTCAGCCGACGCAGCTAGGACCCAACCGCCGTTGGGGATTGGCGGTAGATTTTCCACTTTGGGACGCAGGCGCTCAAACGGCTATTCAAGAAAGTCTGCAGTCAACCTGGAAAGCTCAAAAGGCACAAGCTGAAGCACTGCGTGAAAAGCAGACCCTAGAGCTGGAAACATTGATTCGAGAAACGAGTTCTACGCGGCAATTGTGGGAAAGTGCAGAGGCTGACTTTCATAATGCGGAATTGGCTTTGAAAGAGGCTCAAAGCCTATACCAGGAGGGGCGACTCAAAGAAGTGGATGTTTTGAGTGCCGCCTTAGATTGGGAAAATGCCCGTACACAAGTTACAGATGCAGAACGATCGTTCGGGGATAATTACAGTACCTTAGTTACCTTGTATGGCCAAGAAGAGAAGGACGTCCAAAAATGAAAAAACTCATCGAACTTCTTTTTTCCGCACGTCTTGCTTTGCTTTTCGTGCTAGGAGTAGGACTGGCCGTTAGTGTGGCAACTTGGTTTACCTTACCCAAAGATGTGTTCCCACAGGCCGTTTTCCCGCGAATCGAAGTTACCTGTGACCTAGGGTTTAGTTCCCTCCAAAAAACCGACATTCAAATTACTAGACCTTTAGAAAATATCTTTAAGTTAATACCCGGCGTCACTCAGGTGATCTCAACCACTGATAGAGGATCCTCAACTGTTGAAGTTTATTTTACTTGGGCAACCGACATGAACAAGGCTTTTCAAGAGGTCCAAGCTCGACTCAATCAAGTCAACGCCGAGTTACCACAGGGTGCTTCGCCAGTGGCTGTTTTGATGTCTCCTAGTGCTTACCCTACTACCGAATATGGCTTTTGGTCAGATCATCTGACACAAGAGCAACTTCGGTCACGACTAAGGTGGGATGTGATTCCGCAATTAGTTGGTGTGTCAGGAATTCGCTCAATATCTCTCATAGGTGGTAATACTCCTGAAGTCTGGGTAAAACTCGACCCACAACGGCTTAAATTGTACGGTTTAGACCCCTTATCCGTCGAAAATGCTTTACGAAACTCTAACCAAGTTTCTTTCATTGGGAATATTGCTCAGGGACAAAAAGTTTTTTTTGGACTAAGTGGGAAAGAGTTTAGTGGAACACAAGACATTGGCGGAGTGGTTGTCGCCACCCGAATGGGGAAACCACTACGAGTAAGTGATCTTGCCAGCCTTAGCCAAGCCAGTGCGCCGCATCGCCGTTTGATTCGAGTTAACGGACATGACGGTGCCGTGCTAGATATTTCACGGCAGGAAGGTTCAGACAGTTTATCGGTTTCGAAAGCAATTGAGCAAAAGTTGAGACAGGCCATGGCACAACAACCCCTTCACTGGACAGGGTGGGATTTGTCGCGCTTTGTGCAGAATTCTCTCGAAGGCATTTTAACGGACATTGGCCTTGCGGTGATCATCATTTTAGGAATCGTGGTGTTTATACTTGTACGCTGGCGTTATGCCTTTTCCGTGCTAGTTGGTTTGCCGTTGGTAGTCCTTTTAGAGCTACTTTTCCTGAAGCTCTTAGGTCAAACGATCAATATTATGACCTTAGGCGGGATATCTGCTGCCATTGGAGTCGTAGCCGACAATGCCATCGTCCTTACCGAAAACTTTGTGCGCTTTCGCCAGCAACGTCACCCTGGTGCTTTGACAGCTTCAGTTGCCGAAATATTTCCTTTAATGTTGGCGGCTACTTTAACGACCGTCGCAGTTTTTGTTCCCTTGGCGTTTACCAGCGGTATTACAGGGATTTTCTTTCGTCCTCTCGCCTTGACCTTGTCATCGACTATCCTCTTATCTTTGGTTTTTTCTCTGTTTTATACACCGACCTTTTTGAATTGGTTCGTTCCAGAAACTGTCAAAGCAACAAAAGAACGTAAGTTTTTTGAGTTGCTGAAACAAGGTTACCTCCGGCTTTTGAAAGTTTCGCTCCTGCATCCCGGGTTCGTCGTACTTTTTATCACCGTAGCTGTTGGCGGGGCTGGTCTGGTGCTTAGTCATATTCCTAGTGGTTTTTTACCTGAGTGGGATGAAGGTATAGTTGTCATAGATTTATACGGACCACAGGGTGCGTCTTTGGCCGAAATGGATCGCCTGACAAAGCCTTTAGACCAGCTTCTCCAACGAGATTCCGACGTCGAAATGACCGTGCGAAAATTAGGAACGGGTATGGGGACTCCCTACACGGCACCCAATGTGGATGAGGTTGTTGTAAAACTGAAAGCTCAGCGTTCTGATTCCACCTTCGATTTTTTGAAACGCCTCAGAGCCCACGCCGCAACCTTAATGCCGTCTGTCGAGATGGATTTTCATCAAGTCCTCGCAGATCGACTCAATGATCTTTCCGGAACCGGGAAACCCATTAATGTCAAAGTCTTTGGAAAAAATTGGTCGGAGGTTTGGGCGGCTTCTCAGCGGGTTGAAGGGGCACTCAAAAAAGTCGGCGGCCTTAATAGTTTGAAAATTGATGCGCCACCACAAGAAAAAGAGGTTAGAGTAGATGTTCGACAAGCTCGAGCAGCCCTGCTGGGACTACAAGTCAATGATGTGGCGGCTTATTCGGTAGTCGCAGGTTGGGGGGCTGTGGTGACCTCTTTTCCTAGAGGTTTAGAAAATATTCCCATACGGGTCTTATACAAACGGGACTATTCTTTAGATGAACTTCGACAGTTGCCGGTTTACACACCCGAAGGTGGCTTTCTACCTTTAGGACGTTTGGCACAGCTTCGTGAAGTATCTGCCGTTACTGAAGTCCAGCATGACAATGGATCCTTAGTTATGCATGTCACCGCTGAGCTGGGTAGCCGCCCTCTAAGTGAAGTCGTGAAGGATCTTCAACTTCAATTAAGCCAGCTTCAGCTTAATGGGGCAACCTGTCAACTTTCGGGCACCTACGCCAGTCAGCAAGAGTCTTTTCAACAACTGATTGAACTCTTGGGACTGTCCGTGATCTTCATCTTAGGAATCTTACTATTTCTTTTTGAATCTTATCGAACGGCTCTTGCTGTGTTTTTGGGAACACTGGCCTCAGGTAGCACCGTCCTGTACGGTCTGGCAATAACAGGGACTCAGTTAGATGTATCTTCCTTTGCAGGCCTGATTACCGTCCTGGGATTGGTCGTGAATAATGGAATTCTCGTTGTGAAATATATTGAGCGACTTCATAAAGACCTCCCTCTTGCAGAGGCTTTGAAAGAGGCTGGTGGTCAACGTTTTCGTCCCGTGTTGATTACCAACCTTGCCGCCATCGCAGGATTTCTTCCTATGGCTCTTAAATGGGGGAGCGGTGGGGAAGTCCTGCAACCTTTTTCGGTGGCAATGGTGAGTGGTTTAACGGCTTCCATGCTCTTTTCTCTGATTGCCATGCCGGTTTTATACAAGTTGTTTCACCGTGAAGTACACTCCAGGGCTTAAATCCTACTTTCTGGTGCTCCTTGTCCTCCGAAATTTGTTTTCGCTGTAAATCGGAATTTTTTCGTCGATTTTACGACATTTTTTCGACGAAAAAATTCCTGAAACACAGCGATAAATTTCTTCAATATCGCTACACACATTCCGGGGTACTTTCTTCATACTCGCGAACCAGAGTATCCATGAGTTCTTGAACGGGGATAATTTTGTCGACACGCCACGCATTGCAACCGGCAAAGGCAAAACCGTGACCCAGTTGGCCTTTCTGGGCGTAAAAAAGTGCTAATGAAATGCAATAGGGGGCGGTTTTGAAATCACAGGTAACGATGCAGTGAAACGGACAAGAAAAAGGTTTATGTCGACCTTCTGCAACATCCTTTAAAAATGTATTGTTGATCGCTCGCCCCGGCATTCCCACAGGACTTTGGATGACGACAAGGTCCTCTTCCTTGGCATTTAGGTAGGTGGTCTTAAATGCCGCCGAGGCATCACATTCATCGGTGGCGACAAAACGAGTGGCCATCTGTACGCCTGCAGCTCCATGTTCGATAAGACGCCTGATGTCGGCCCCAGTGTAAATGCCACCTCCGGCAATCACGGGAATAGGTCTACCGGCTAAGTCTTCGAAAGGTTTGAGAGCGTGAACGATTTCTGTTACTAAGGTTTCCAGTTCATATTTCGGGTCGTTGATCTGGCTGGATTGAAAACCAAGATGCCCGCCGGCCTTTGGACCTTCAACGACAATGGCATCAGGAAAGTAACTGTATTTGTCGACCCAACGTTTGGTTAGGAGTGTGGCCGCCCGTGCCGATGAAACAATCGGCACTAGTTTGGTCACTGACCCGTTCAAATATTCCGGGAGGTTAACGGGAAGCCCTGCCCCCGAAAAAATGATATCGATTTTCTCTTCAATCGCTGTCCGAACCATATCCGCAAAATTGCTAAGGGCAACCATGATATTGACGCCCAGAATTCCTTTTGTCTTTGCACGAGCTTCTCGGATCGTTTTTTTGAGAGCACGCACACTCGCACCCCAGAAGTCAGTCAACCCGTCGGGTTCAAACATCCCAATACCGGCGGCCGCGATGACCCCTATTCCTCCCGCGTTGGCCGTTGCCGAGGCCAGGCCGGATAACGAAACGCCGACCCCCATCCCGCCCTGAACGATTGGGATTCGCGCGCTCAAATTGCCGATGACTAGTTGTTTCAGATCGATACCCATTTTTCCTCCACATACCGCGATGTATTCATGAGGAGAACTCTTGGGAAAAAAGAACGTCAGATCATCAGCGCTTTTTGCGTTGAAAATGCTAAGGGCCTCTTTTCAAACCGAGAGGCACCCACGCCGCAGACTGCTAAACGTCTCTATCAGTCGAACTATATGCGTGGAGCCTAAACCTAAGCGATCTGGATGTCAAAGGGGCAACGTGGATTTGTTCTTGTAAAGTACGCGCTATTGACGTGCTTTGAGAGCTTGCTCGACGATGGTTTGCTTTTCGATAAAAGTTAACCCCGACCCATATTGCGGAAAAGTTTGCAAAAGCCAGGTTTGGAACATCCGGTCAGCTCCAGTGAACAAAGCCACGGCGGTTAAGAGCATTAAGACACCAAAGACTCTTTGAATTTTGGAGGTGTTCTTTGTTAAAGCGGGAAAACGGTTGAGCAGACCTCTTCCTCCTAGAACCAAAAGTAGAAGCGGCAAAGCCGTACCGCTGGAATATGCTAACGTGATCAAGACGGCTCCCAGATCGACCGTTTGACTAAGGGCTAAAGTGATGACGCTGGCCATAATGGGGCCCACACAAGGTGTCCAAACCAAACCGAGGCTCATACCTAAAAGCACACCGCTCCAAAACCCCCCTGCCTTTTTGGGTTTAGACGTTTGTACGGTCAGCCTGGTCGCCGCCAGCATAAAGACATTTTTTAACTGGGGAATGACCATGACAAGACCAAATACAAAAATGAGGGCAACGGCCACCCAGCGCAGGACGTCAGCACTGATGTGTAAAGCTTGAACCAATGCCGAAAGGGTAAGGGTAAACACGGTAAAGCTCACGATAAACCCGACCACAATACCCCAGGGACGAAGTTTGCCAGACCCTACGGAACCAGAAAGAATGACAGGGAGGATCGGCAAGACACAGGGCGAAAGAATGGTCACCACACCAGCCAGAAATGCAAAAATGATCAGAATCAGCATAAACTCTCCTCACGTTGGGGTTTTACAGGGGGAAGGGGGGCCTACCCCCCTTCCGTCATCCTTTAGGGGCCGAGAAGCCGGCTTAAGACGAAATTCCGACAGCTTAAGACGAAATGCCGGCGGCTTTGAGAATCGAAGCGACAGTTTCAGTTCCCGCCCAGATTTTTACTTTTTCACCTGCCGGGTTAATCATGACGAACGTATGCTGCATCGTGATGCCATATTTT
>JAJXWL010000200.1 GCA_021781625.1 bacterium | reverse complement strand
TGGAAGCCCCCAAGGTAGTCTCAGAGGTTACCTGAGGGGCGTGAATCCGCAATCGTACCCCCTGAGCCAAGGAGCGTTTTGCCGCCAAGCGGCCCACCTCTTCAATGAGTCCGGTGAACATCTTCTGCCTCCCCCTCTCTCCCTAGCTCCCACACAAGATCTTTGCCCAAAACTCTGTGCTGTCTAACCCTCAAATCTCGGGCATCCGCCATGGAAAGGGCCGTACCGCTCAAAGCTTTTTGACCAGCCCCTAAAAGTTTTGGTGCCTGAAAGATCATTAAAGAATCCCAAACACCCTGGGTATAAAAAGAGGTTAAAAGTTGCGGCCCGCCTTCCACCAAAACCGACCCCAACCCGACCTCATACAAAGCCCGTACCGCTTCGGCCGGAGTGTTGGCGGCTAAACGCCGTCCTGGCGTAAGCCGAACAGCTTGTTCCCACGCGGCCGTGCCGGGTTGGGTCAAAATCCAGGTACTCTCACGCCATTCATCTGTAAACACAACAGAATTTTCCGGCAAAGGCTGATGACCAGCCCAAATCACCCGAGCGGGTTGTTGACCTTCCACATGGCGAACTGTCAAAGACGGGTTGTCGTGCCGGAGTGTGCCAGCTCCTACCAAGACAGCCTGACATCGGGCTCGGAGCCGGTGGGCTTCTGTACGGGCTTCGAGGCCTGTAATCCACTGCGAACTTCCATCAGGAGCGGCGGCATAACCGTCTAAGGTTTGAGCCCATTTCAAAGTCACCCAACTACGATGTTCGAGAATTCCTACCCGAAATTCTCGAATTAAATCTTGAAAGGGCGCTGCGTCAGCCGCCCAATGCACAGAAATCCCGGCTTCCGAGAGCTGGGCGGCCCCTTGGCCGGCCACGGCAGGGTTAGGGTCAGCACAGCCGATATACACCTCTTGGATACCTTCTTGAATCAGGCGAGGAACACAAGGCGGGGTACGCTTTCCGGGACTGGTGTGACAGCAAGGCTCCAAGGTGCAGTATAAAACGGCCCCCCGGACATCTAGTCCTCGTTGATGAGCCTCGTCTAAGGCAACAATTTCAGCATGGGGTTGCCCCGGGCCACGGTGTGCCCCCGAGGCAAGAATGCGGCCGTCTTTGACCAATACAGCCCCCACAGGGGGGTTGGGCAAGGTCGAGCCAGGTACTTCACGGGCAAGCCGCCAGGCTTCATGGTATAATTCTTGTGACGTCATCGGAAGCCCCGGGGCGGGTTCCGTCGGGAAAAGGGCACAGCAAAGGGCTGTGCGGCTCAGCCAACAGCGAGCACGGCGCGGATGTTACCGACTTTGGATCGGTGATCTTTTCCCATCCGGACTTTACCGTCGGCACCGGAATTTCACCGGTTCAACCGGCTTCCGCAAGCCAGTTAGCGGGCTGTACCGCCGGTGGGGAATTCACGAACGCAACCGTTCCCGTCACCCCGCCCCAAAGATCATTTAAAAACTTATTGATTTTCTGAACTGAAGTCAAGGACTGCCGTTTTCTGAGGTTTCTTCTCGACAAATTTGCCCCCTGGCCTTTTCCCGCTTATTATTCATAATATGTCGTGTTCCCAGTGCGAACATTGCCCCACGGTACCGTGGGGGTCAGGAAGTGTGTTCCTCCAAGCACCGAGGCCCTTAATGACCGCCAAGGTTGAAAAAGCCCTCGCGGGTCTTTTCCCTGGGGCCGAGGTGGCTTTAAGCCAAGCCTTTCCTGTCGAATCTTTTGATGAGTTTCTCAACGCTCTGTTGAGTTTACCCATTTGGACACTTCAAGAAAAACAAGATACCTTGGTACTTTTTAGCCCTCACACCAACTTTACCCTGGGGCCCGACTTAGAAAACCGAAGTCTAGCGGGCTGGGAATCCTTGCGGGAAGCCCGTTTTCTAACCGAGGTTTTGCGCCAAGACCGCCTCGTGAGTCACTTTCATCCCATTTGGGATCTCAAAGCCCGGACTTTATTTGGGCACGAATGCCTGATTCGGGGCCAAGACGAACAGGGTGTGCTGATTCCACCGGCCAAGCTTTTTGGTGCCGCCCAAGAAAACCGGTTGTTGTTTAATTTAGATCGTCAAGCGCGCCAAAGTGCCTTAAAAACTGCGGCCCAATACCCCTCAAGCACCAAGTTGTTTATCAACTTTGTTCCCACTGCCATTTACGACCCTATTTTTTGCTTAGAGAGCACCGTGGGACTGTCTCGTCAGTTAGGAATTGCCCCCGAACGCATTGTTTTTGAGGTCATCGAAACAGAAGAGGTCGAAGATTGGCACCATTTAGAAAGAATTCTGACCTTCTATCGAAAAAACGGTTTTCAGATCGCCTTGGATGACGTGGGCAGTGGGTATTCTTCGCTCAACCGGTTAGTCCAGGTAAAGCCCGATATCATCAAAATCGACCTCGAAATCATTCGCGGGATCGAAAAAGACCCCGTCAAACAATCGGTTTTTCGGGCCTTAGCCAAGATCGCTCAAGAAAACGGCATCCAGCTTTTAGCCGAGGGGGTTGAAACGGCACAAGAGCTTGCTTTCGTCACCCAAGAAGGGGCCGATTTAGCACAAGGCTACCTGTGGGGCCCCCCCTCTGCCCAACTCAGTTCTTTCGGCTTTGAACAGCCCCTCGTCAGTTAGGCCTGGGGCATTAGAAATAAGGTATTAGGAACCAAGGAGGTCATCATGGAAGTCCTAAGCTTTGAATCGAACGATCTGGCCAATGTGTTGTCCCAAATGGGGAACGACGATATCGACAAGCTGGCTTTTGGAGCCGTTAAAGTCGATGCCAACGGAACCATCTTGCAATACAACGCGGTTGAAGGGGCCATCACAGGCCGAGATCCTAAAGCTGTATTAGGCAAGAATTTCTTCCGCGAAGTGGCTCCCTGCACGAATCGTCCCGAGTTCTATGGAAAGTTCCAAGAGGGGATTAAGTCTGGAAAGCTGAATACGCTTTTTGAATATACTTTCGACTACAATATGAAACCGACCAAAGTCAAAGTCCATATGATGAAAGAAGTGGCTGGTTCCAACTATTTTATCTTTGTCAAAAGAATCTAAAGGTTCTAGCGATGAACGGGGCGTTGCGTTACGTTCGGGATTTTTTGACCGCAGAACTCAAACGCCTTAGGCCAGGCTGGGTCACTCCAGCCTGGGACAATACAGATTGGGACCCAGAGGCCTCTTTTGACAAAGCCCCCCTTTTTTTGGACTCCTTAGAACTTGTCGAATTGGCCGGACTCTTTGCTGACCGCCTGCATTTGAGAGAAGCTGGTTTAGAAGACCTTTTGCTAGCCTTCAGGTCCTTGAGCGGTTGGGCGAGGCTTGTGGAACGGTCCCGTGAAACCGTGAGTCAGGTGAGTTTTTTCACTTCCGGCTCGACAGGACTCCCTCAAAAAACTGAACATTCCTGGTACTGGCTTCAGAAAGAGGCGGAGTTTTTTGCTAAACTTCTTCTAGCAAGACCTCTGGTCAAAGCGGTGCCGTCGCACCATATCTATGGCTTCATCTGGACTTGGTTGGTTGGGGAAGCGTTGGGGGCTTCAGTGAGGGAACTGGACTTGGGAGCTCCGCTTTGGTACCCCGGCGAGATGGTCATCACCACGCCTTTTTTGCTCCACCTCTGGTTAGAACGCCAACTTCCTGTCGAAGGGACGCAGTTTATTTTGTCGTCAGCCCCCTTCCCCGACCAAGACGCCGAAAGGCTGATTTCTCGGGGTGCCACCTTTCTTGAAGTATTTGGTTCGACAGAAACGGCCGGTATAGGTTGGCGAACCAAGCCTGGAGAGGGCTTTCGCCTATTACCGTGGTGGTCCTTGGTCGAGGAGGGGCTGATGAGGACAGGAGAACAGGGCCAACAAGTTTTTCAGCTCCCCGACCATCTGGAGCAAATTGCCCCCCAAGTGGTCCGGCCTCAAGGCCGCAAAGATTTGGCGGTGATGATCGGCGGGGTGAATGTGATCCCTGCTCAAGTGGAACAAAAGCTCGCGAGGTGTCCCTGGGTAGCTCAAGTCGCCGTTCGACTAGGAACCCAGGGACGTCTCAAAGCGTTTATTGTTCCCCGTCCCGACGCCTCGAACCACGAGCTTGAGACTTCGTTACGAGACTGGGCGCGTCAGAACTTACTCTCCCCAGAACGTCCCACTAGTTAC
>JAJXWL010000199.1 GCA_021781625.1 bacterium | reverse complement strand
ACTGCCAAAGAGAGTGAACCCGTCGGACGAGGCGGCGCTGACCGAGAGGTCGCCGGTTAAGCTTCGAACATAGGTGTTCTTTAAACCATCTTGGGTATTGGTAAATAACGCATTCCCAATAAACAAAAGCGCCATGGCGGCTACTAGGAATAAACCAACCGGTAAACGTTTGCGAAAGTTGAGACGAGTGTTTTTAAGTGCAAGTAAAAAAGTAGAGGGCACAGATCAGCCTTACCTCTTGTGTACAGGGAAGGCCGTGAATTGTCAAGAAAGTGTCGCTATTTCGCTTCGGCGATTTTTTTTCCTAGCCGAATAAAAGGCGACTCAAGGAAGCGGAAGGTCACAGTCGAAAGCAGAATCAGCACGACACCACTCGCTAAAAGTGAGGCTGAAACCACACCCACCGAACGCGCCCGGGTAAAGAAATCGGGCCAAAGCACGGTAAAAGCCAAGTAGAGCACGACTCCCTGCAACAGGTAGACGCTGTAGCTGATTTCGCCCAAGAGCCGTACTGGCTTGAGTTTGAGCAGACCGCCCAGTGAACAACCCCAGGCTACGGGAGCAAAAACTAAAAACATCAAACCGGCTTGTGGTATTCCATAGGCTTCGGGAAAGAACACCAACAGCACTGCTAAGGCCGTCGCAGGAACAAGGACAGCGGCGGGGTGCGAAGAGGCTTTGAGTAAGCCCTTCAGATGAGGGTTTTGCCCCAAGGAATAGGTCAAACCGCCCAAAATAAAGTAGAGGAACGACCCCGAACTGGTCAGGCTAAATAGATTAAAGCCCTGCAAAGTGATGACAAAACCAGCCCCAAGTAACAGAACGACAAGCCAGGGCGTACGACGTGCCAAAAGGTAGAGTGCCGCTAGTAAGGGCAAAAGGAAGTAGAACGTCCATTCATAAATGAGTGTCCAGTTGACCCCGGCAATCGACATCCAAGTGTTATGAAACCCATGAATGTCTTGTTGTTGAAACAACACCCAAGATAGAACCTGGTTCCCCACATCGCCCCAATTCAGGGGCGAACCCGTGGTACTCAACAGTGCCACAGCTACCACGTACACAACGACCAGCCAGTACAACGGCGCCAGTCGAAACAGGCGGGATAAGTACAGCGACCGCCAATCGGGCTTCCCTTCTGCACGAGAGATTTTGCCCCAGAACAGATAACCGGTAATCATAAAAAAGATGATCACGGCCCCCTGCCCGCTAATATTAAAGAGATGCGAGGGAGTGAGTTCCCAACGACCCGTTTGATGGTAGCGGTACGTCAGGGCAAAGTGATGAAAAAACACCCCCAAGGCCGCTAAGCCTCGAAGGCCGTCTAGGTTGACATTCCGACCTGTGGGGGCCGGCAACCCGATCCAACGGGCTGGTATCCACGAAAACCCTAAAAAAAGGATAAAGGCCACCCCATACACTAGGGTGGTAGTTAATCCCGTATCAATCGTCATCGAGAGCTATAATTCCTTTCGAGCCAGGTTTTGTAAGCCCCGCTGACGACATTAGCTACCCATTCCGGGTTGGCTAGGTACCAAGCGACAGTTTTCTCGAGCCCTTGGGAGAACTCCGTGCGGGGCTTCCACCCGAGTTCTCGTTTAATCTTGGAACAATCGATCGCATACCGGCGATCATGACCGGGGCGATCAGGGACAAAACGAATTAGGGACAAAAAGTCTTGAGCCGGCCGCCCTAGAGCTTGGGCGGTCTTTTCGCAAAGGACCTGCACCAGCTTGAGGTTTTCCCATTCATTCTCGCCGCCGACGTTGTAGGTTTCCCCCAAGGTTCCTTTGGTCATGACCGTCCAAATCGCTTCGGCGTGGTCTTCGACGTACAGCCAGTCTCGGACGTTCTTTCCGTCCCCGTAGACCGGCAGAGTCTCGCCCTTTTGCAACTTGAGGATCATCAGGGGGATCAGCTTTTCGGGAAAATGGTAAGGGCCATAGTTGTTGGAGCAGTTAGATTTGGTCACCGGCAGACCATAAGTATGCGTGTAGGCACTGACCAAATGGTCCGAGGCCGCCTTGCTGGCGCTATACGGACTGCGCGGATCGTAAGGAGTGGTTTCGGTAAAGTACCCGGTATCCCCCAGCGAACCGTAGACCTCGTCGGTGCTGACATGATGAAACAAGACGTCTTTACGGTCTTTCCACAAGGCCCTGGCAACTTCGAGTAGGGTAAAGGTTCCTTCGATATTGGTACGGACAAACTCCCCGGGCCCTAAGATCGAACGGTCCACATGACTTTCGGCGGCAAAATGTGCCACGGCATCAATGTTATACTTGGTCCAGACCTCTGTGACTCGTTGGTTGTCACAAATATCTCCCTGTTCCAAAACATAGCGCTCGGGATAAGCTTGAGCCAGATCGGCTAAGTTCTCGGGGTTGCCTGCGTACGTCAACTTATCAAAGTTGATGAGCCGTCCTTTAAAATCTGTTTTGGTGAGAACATAGCGAATAAAGTTCGAGCCAATGAAACCGGCCCCGCCGGTTACCAAGATATTCTTAAACTGACGCATGAACATTCCTTGTTTTCTTTGCAGTGATGGCATATAATGATATCATGAAGACGATGTTGAAACGTACAACAATTTCACTTGATGAAGCAACAGTAAATAAATTACAGCAATTGTCCCAGCTCTGGGGTGTCTCTCAGGCGGAAGTTGTTCGACGTGCCATCGATAGTGCTGAAAAATCCAGCTCACATCCCCTGTCACTTGTCGAGAATCTCACCGCCTATTGGGAGAAGGGAGGCTTAGACCCCAACTCTGTCGATAAGTTTTTACAAGAGTGGACTGCAGACCGCGATTCCTGGCGTGGACAATGATTTACTTAGATACGAACTATTTGATTCGGGCTCTGGTTCCACAAAGTCTGGAATCCAAGAAAATTTCACAATGGCTTTCGGAAGGGCATCTTTTTACAACTTCAACGATCAGCTGGTATGAATTTTTATGCGGACCTGTGACAGAAAAAGAAATCACACTTGTTCAAGCTCTTTTAGGTTCTCGCATTTCATCCTTTAACGAAAATCATGCCTCAGCAGCTTCAAGATTATTTAATCAAATAGGACGTCCACGAAAACTACGCATTGACACCATGATTGCCGCAGTCGCTCTTGTAGAAGGCTACCAGCTTGCCACCTCAAATCTTCGTGATTTTGAACGTTTTCACCCCTATGGTCTTAAACTTCTTCCTGCTACTTAATTCTTAAGTATCTTGCTAAACTATCGTGCCATTCAGGGAACGTCAGGCCATACACGGCCTTGAGTTTAGCTTTCGAGAGGACTGACCATGCCGGGCGTTGGGCTTTGGTGGGGTATTGAGCCGTCGTGAGGGATTTAATTACGGGTGTGGTGGTCACTAAGCCCAGTTCTTTGGCTTGCCGGTAAATTTCTTGGGTAAACCCGTACCAGGTCACCTGGCCTTCGCCCGAAGCGTGAAACGTCCCCCAAACCGAAGCGTTGTTCTCGATCAGGTAAGCAATAACTTGGCTAAGATCCCAAGCCCAGGTGGGGGCCCCCCATTGATCGTTGACGACACCAAATTCTGGTTTTTCGCTCATCAAACGGAGCATCGTCTTTACAAAGTTGGGACCATGTTGGCCGTACAGCCAAGCCGTACGCAGAATAATATGCTCGGATAATTCTTCGCGGATTACTGCCTCACCGGCTTCTTTGGTGATCCCATAGACTCCCGTAGGGGCTGGGGCATCCTCTTCGGTATACGGGGTCTTCCCCTCCCCCGAAAAGACATAATCTGTCGAAATATGAATCAGTTTAGCCCCGTGAGCGGCGCACCAACGTGCTAAGACTGCGGGACCATCCACATTGAGCGACCGAGCCAAATCCGGTTCGTCCTCGGCCTTGTCGACGGCTGTATAGGCGGCACAGTTGACCACCCAGGTGATTCCCTTACCTTGGCCAAAAGCGTCGACAGCAGATGCGTCGCGAAAGTCCACATCTCGATCTGAAGTGACCAGAGGGAGATTTTTTTCTGTGAGTACGGCAGTTAGCTCTTTGCCCAACATACCCGAAGCCCCAACAATCCAAATCATGACCAATACTCCTTCCAGGTGGGCAAAATCTTGTCTTTGTCTGAAACTTGAGCCCCTTCCAAGGGCCAGGTAATGGCCAGGTCAGG
>JAJXWL010000198.1 GCA_021781625.1 bacterium | reverse complement strand
CGGGGCAAGGGTTTAGAGGAACTTTCGGAACGAGATTTAGACCGGCCAGACGGTACCTTGGCCCTGTACCGGGTCAGCTTGGACGGTAAGGTTTTGACACAACATGCCTATTTGCTGGACCCGCAAGAAAGCCGGGCTAGGTTTTTGTACGGCGGGTCAGCCCGCTTAGAAGAAGGCGCCGATACCAATTTGCTGGGCCGCGCTAACCGATGGGCCCATTGGCAAGAGATGCTTGCCTTTCGGGAGCAAGGAGTCAAGACCTTTGACTTTGGCGGCTATGCCTGGCAAACGAAAGACCCTGCCAAACAGGGGATAAACCAGTTCAAAGAAGCCTTCGGTGGAACCGTGGTGCAAGAGAATACCTACAATTCTTGGATTCTCGCGGCGGTCAAAGCCCTGAAGAGGAGATAGTGTTCGGATGAAAATTTTGGTGACGGGAGCTGCGGGCTTCATTGGGTTTCATCTTTGTCAAAAGCTCATCTCACGCGGGGACGACGTCGTTGCTTTGGATAACCTCAATGACTACTACGATGTGAACCTCAAGTGGGGTCGCTTAAAGGCTCTGGGGCTGAGCAAGGAAGAGGTCTTAAAAGGGCGAACACGCCAAGGCCGACTTTTGTTTGTTCACCAAGATTTAACCGAGGCCGAAGCTCTCCAAGAATTATTTGCCCAGGAGCACTTTGACGCCGTCGTGAACCTGGCGGCTCAGGCGGGGGTTCGCTATAGTCTAACCAATCCCGAAGCTTACGTTCAAAGCAACGTGGTGGGGTTTTTGAACCTCTTGGAAGCTGCCCGTCGGGTCCCAGTGGCTCACTTTGTTTACGCCTCGAGTTCAAGTGTTTACGGAGCCAATAGCAAGGTGCCGTTTTCGACCAGCGACACGGTGGATCACCCGGTGAGTCTGTACGCCGCCACGAAAAAGTCCAATGAACTCATGGCGTATACCTACAGTCATTTATATGGAATCCCTGTAACGGGACTGCGTTTTTTTACCGTCTACGGTCCCTGGGGCCGTCCCGATATGGCTCTGTTTTTGTTTACCGAAGCTCTTTTGTACAAGAGGCCTTTGAAGATATTTAATCACGGGGAGATGTGGCGGGACTTTACCTACATTGAGGATATTCTCGAAGGGCTGGTGCGGGTGTTAGATCACCCGGCTCAAGGACAACCCCCCGCCAAGGTATACAACTTGGGTTGCGGTTCGCCGGTCAAACTGACTGACTTTATTGACGAACTAGAACGTCAAATGCGGGCTATGAGGCTTATTCGGCAGGAACCCCAACGGGAATATTTACCCCTACAGCCCGGGGATGTCCCCGTGACGCACGCGGATGTGAGTGAACTCGTGAAAGATTTCGGCTACCAACCTAAGACCTCGGTTCACGAAGGCATTAAGGAATTTTTGGTCTGGTATAAGAATTATCATGGATTGCTTTGACGGGGGTGTAGTTCTGTATTCCTGGCACTCTATTTGACTTTTCAAGACGGGCGAGAGGTGCTGGATGGATATAGAAATAGATGATATCTGCCTCAACAAGGTTGCCATCATCGAACGATGTTTGAACCGTGTTTTTGAAGAGTACAAATTTGATCCTGAATTGCAAAATTGGACGCATATTGATGCGTTGATTTTGAATTTGGAACGAGCATGTCAGGCCGCCATCGATCTTGCCATGCACATTGTTTCTCGGAATCATTTGGGTTTGCCTCAGAACAGTGTTCAAGCTTTTGAACTTCTTCAGCGTTCTCAGAACCTTTCTGCAGAAACAGCCCGCTCTTTGGCTGCGATGGTAGGGTTCCGTAACATTACGATGCATGAGTATCGAAGCTTAGACCTGAAGATTGTCAAAAGCATTGTTGAAAAAGATTGGAAAGTTTTTGTGAGTTTTGCCCAAGAGCTGGGGTTGAAGATAAAAGTAAGGAGTGTATTTTGACGAATCTCATTTTGTGTGGTGGAGCTGGAACACGGTTGTGGCCCTTGAGCCGAAATTCTCGACCTAAACAATTTTACCCCTTATTTGAAGGCAAGACCCTCTTTGAAGAAACTGTCCTGAGAAACCAATCGTTGGTTAAGAATTACTTTGTGGCGAGCAATGCCGCTCAGATGTCTTTAGCTCGACAAATCCTTCAAGGCTGTCAGGTTAGCCAGGTTCAAGAATTAGTCGAACCGGTGGGGCGAAATACGGCCCCGGCTATTGCCTTAGCCTGCTTAGCTTTACCTCGTGACGAAGTCGTTTTTGTTACCCCCTCAGATCACAGAATTACCAAACCCGAAGCCTATGAAGCCGCTGTAGAACGAGCCCGCGAACTCGCGGAAGCTGGATATTTGGTGACCTTTGGCATTACACCCAATTACCCGGAAACGGGCTTTGGCTACATTGAAGCCGATGGCGAGAAGGTCACTGCTTTTCGAGAAAAACCCGACCTAGCCACCGCTGAAAAATATGTCGCCTCAGGGCGCTTCTTTTGGAACAGCGGTATGTTTGTGTTTAAGGCTGGCGTCTTTCTAGAAGAACTGGCGCTATATCGCCCTGATGTGTTAGAGGCATGTAAAAAGGTAAAAAGTCTTACGCCAACGACTGAGGAAATGATAGCAATACCCTCCGTCAGTATTGATTATGCTGTGATGGAGAAATCCGATAAAGTTCGTGTTGTAGCCTTTGACCCCGGTTGGAGCGACTTGGGTAGTTTTGATGCACTTTATGAAGAAGTTCAACCTACTTCTCAGGGTGAACGACGACTCGGAGCTGGCCTCACGGTGTCGGTAGGGGCCAAAAACAATTTGGTTCTGGCTGACGGTCGAACAGTGGCATTGGTCGGAGTCGATAACCTCTTAGTGGTCGATACACCAGATGCACTTTTGATTGTCAAACGTGAACACAGTCAGGATGTCAAAACTGTCGTCGAGCAGTTAAAAACCTTGAAACCGGAAATCTTGAAGTGAGTTTGTTTTCTTCTTGGCGGAGATTTTTCTCACAATTGAAAGCTTTTTTGGCTCTTCTTACTCGATCTGAACAAATCAAAATGGCTGGTGTTTTTGCCGGTCTCGTGGTTAATGGGATTTTCGACATTGTCGGTGTGGGGTCTGTGATTCCTTTTTTAGCGGTGGTAGGAGACCCCACGGTAATCCACCGCAATGAAATTCTCAGTAAGGTGTATCAGCTTTTGGGATTTCATTCAGATCATGATTTCACCCTCGTTTTAGGGGTTGGGGTTGTTGCATTTTTAGTAGCTACCAGTGCCATTCGTGCTTTGATTTTTTATTCTACCTCTCGCTTTAGCATGCATCGTCAAATTGGGTTGTGGACGAGGTTGTTTTACCATTATATGGGACAGCCTTATCCATTTTTCTTGAGAAGAAATTCCTCAGACTTGGTGAAGCGCTTTACGGAAGACATTCCGAATGCTATCGGCAATGTGATGGATCCACTTTTAGACAGTGTTTCAAAATTTATAGTTGTCATTGGTTTGATTGTTTTGGTTTTATTGTCTAACCCCTTAATGGCCCTTTTCGTGGTGGCCTTCATTGGTGGTGCCTATGGTTTGCTCTATGTTATTTTAAAAAGTCGTCTGACGCATTTAGGTAAAGAAGTAACTATCAATGTTCGTAGAAGGATGAGGATTCTTCTAGAAAGTTTTGGCGGGATCAAGGAAACTAAGTTCTTTCATTTAGAAAGAAAGGCACATCAAAACTTCTCAGAGGCTATAACCAAAGAACTATCAAACAATTCCTATTTAGGAATAATTGGGACTCTCCCAAAATATTTGATGGAAGCGATTGCTTTTGGTGGTATTGTTGGAATTGTCATGTTTTTGTTGCTATCAGGAAAGCCTATTGGTTCGTTGCTTCCCGTCTTAGGACTTTATGCCTTTGCCGGTTACCGGTTACTTCCCTATTTTCAACAAATTTTTTCTAACATATCTCGAATTCGTTTTTCATTCATTCGTTTGAATGAAGTTGTTGAAGCCTTCAAAGATGGACAAGTACAAGTTGACCATTTGCCTGAGTATAGTGGTAAGGCTATTGTCCTTCAGCAAGGTCTGGTTATTAAAGACCTAAAGTTCTCGTATGAAAGTTCCCCTCGTCCGGTGTTGAGTAAAGTCAATATTGAAGTTCCTGTAAAAACCACCGTCGGTTTGGTAGGCGGC
>JAJXWL010000197.1 GCA_021781625.1 bacterium | reverse complement strand
GACGCGTCGACGCAGCCCCTAATTTGCCGTCACACTGACGCTGTAATTGGTCAGCTCCGTAAGATTTCCCAGCTCGACTAGCTCGGGACTTGTATATTCAGTTCCTTTCGTCATGAATACTCCTCCATGGTGGTGAGTCTAGCGCATAAGTAAATTCAAAGCGTCTCATGTTATAACTTGGGACCTTTTTTTTGGTTTTTTTTTGTTTTTTTGTGAAAACTTGCTCTAGATCAATCAGCCGCTTAACACGAGAGCAAACTTATTTCGGGGTAAATCAAACTTTCAGAGCAAAGTTCAGGTCAGGTGTTTGCTCTGTGGACGAGCCGCTTTTTCTTTGACTAAGCGCCTGCGTCGATTTTATTGATGCAAATTCGGAATTTTATCGTCATAAAAATGCGGAATTTAAGCTTTTCCCTCAAGTGTGGCACGAACTTCTTCCCAGAAAACGTCATCGGGTAACTTTCCATCGAGAAAAACTTTAATCAGCCTTCGAATACGCTCGGGAAATTGATTCCAATACTGTTGCGGCCAGTTGGGCATATCATCGTTCATCGCCACCTGGCGGACCGCCGTCATGGCACCCGTCGAATACGCCACAAAATCACGAATCATGGAAGCCAAAGCTTCTGCTGGCAGGGTTGATTTTTTGGCGCGAGGTGTTTTGCCCATGGTCGTCGGTAACCATTCTTCCATCAGTTGGGTTAAATGCTCTGGGGGAATATCTGGCACTTTTTGTCGAATCAGATTTTCGACCAAACCCTTGACCATGGTGTCGAGTTCTTCTTTGGTACCGCCAATCTGCGCTTGGATGGCTTTGGCCATTTGGCCAGCCTGGGCCCGAGGATCAAGACCGCCGCCGACCCGATTCAGGTCGCCGGCTCGTCGATCCATCGCGGCTTTCAGAACCTCAAGATCTTTAAAATCGGCCCGGTTGAGAATAGCATCTAAAACACCTTCCAACTCAGAACGGGTCATGCCAGATAAGGGGTCAACGACTTCCAATCATAGGCATTCACGATCCGAGTCAATTCATGCCCTTCCGCATCCAACAAAAGAAGTGTGGGAGTCGAGGTCACTTCGTCCGCTTCGGCAGCTTGATAGCCCTCGTGGCTGTCCACGTCGTAAGATTCTGAAGAAAGCGTCAACGTGGCGGCTTTGGCCTTCATCGCGGGGCAATTGGGGCATTGAGCCCGCCAATACAGCCGATACGAAGCGGCCGTTCCTGCTACGGCTTCAACTTTTTCCAAAACTGGTGCGGCGGGAACAACGGCAGAAACCTCAGCACGGTCCAAAGCTTCGTGTATAGCCTGCCCATCTTCGGCAAAGGTTTTCCGGTGATTGTATTCTTCGCGTTTCCCAGCATTCCAATTTGCCAAAGACCGATAATAGCCCACAATTCGGGTATAAATTTCGGTAGGATACGTTTTGGGGTGAGCTAAGGATTCTTCTAGCTCATGAATTCTGGTGTCGATTTCTTGTACTGTCATTTTTTCCTCCCTAAGATTTGATGGCGTTGTTTTGCTTTAAGGGCGTTGTGCTCGCAAGGCTTCCAATTCCCGCTCCATTTTTGCCTTATCCTCAGCTTCACAATGGGGGCAACTAAAATGCTCACCGGCCAAATACCCATGTCGAGGGCAAATGGAGAAGGTTGGACTGATGGTAAAGTACGGAATCCGGTAATTTTCGGCGATGGCTTTGACCAAATCCCGAGACGCGCGCCAATCACTGACCCTTTCGCCCAAAAAACCGTGAAAAACTGTTCCACCAGTGTACTTTGTTTGAAGTGTTTCTTGATGATCCAACGCATCGAAAATGTCGCTGGTGAAATCAACCGGCAATTGGCTGGAATTGGTGTAGAAGGGTTGGGTATCACCACTGGTGAGGATATCCGGATGATGTTTTTTATCATGAAGAGCAAGACGATAGCTGGTCGACTCGGCTGGTGTGGCTTCAAGATTAAACAAGTCGCCATATCGTTCTTGGTAATCTTGAAGGCGTTCCCGCATAAAGGTCAAAATTTCTTCGGCAAAAGCTTTTCCTTCAGGTGTTTGAATCCCGTACGCTTTACCTAAGAAATTGAGGCAAGTTTCATGCAACCCCGTCAGGCCAATCGTCGAAAAGTGATTGTTCAGGTGGTGCAAGTATCGTTTGGTATAAGGAAAAAGGCCGTTATCGATCAGTCGAGTGATGACTTTTCGTTTGATGGTCAAACTCTGGGCAGCCAAATCCATTAAGCGACCCAGACGGTCGTAGAACTCTAACTTATTTTTAGACAAATAACCAATTCGCGGCAGGTTGATCGTGACCACGCCAATCGAACCTGTAAATTCGTCGCTACCAAACAAGCCACCGCCGCGTTTGCGCAGTTCACGTTTGTCCAACTGGAGCCGGCAACACATCGAACGGACATCACTGGGGTCTAAATCGGAATTCAAGAAATTTTGGAAGTACGGGGTCCCATACTTCGCGGTCATTTCAAAAAGCAACTGGGCATTGGGTGTATCCCATTGAAACTCGCGAGTGACATTGTACGTTGGTATCGGATAAGCAAAACCACGGCCGTTGGCGTCACCTTCTAGCATGAGCTCCAAAAAGGCACGATTGACGATGTCCATTTCGGCTTGACAATCGCCATACGTAAAGGACATTTCTTGGCCACCGATAATGGCAGGCCTATCTTTTAGGTCAACGGGGACTGTCCAATCTAACGTAATATTGGTGAAGGGGGCCTGTGAGCCCCAGCGACTGGGTGTATTGACCCCAAAAATAAAACTCTGAATGCTTTGACGAACTTCGTCAAAGGTCATGCCGTCCGCTTTGACAAAAGGAGCCAAGTACGTATCAAAACTCGAAAGAGCCTGGGCTCCAGCCCACTCGTTTTGAAGGATTCCCAGAAAGTTCACAATTTGATTGACCAAAGTGGACAGGTGACGTGCGGGTTTGGACGAGATTTTGTCCGAAACTCCCCCCAAGCCTTCCGCAATTAACTGCCTTAAAGACCAGCCCGCGCAATATCCCGAAAACATCGATAAGTCATGAATGTGAAAATCCGCGTTTTGATGCGCTTCGGCAATGGCTTCAGGGTAGACATTCTTCAACCAATAATTCGCCGTCAAGGTACCGGAATTATGGAGAATTAACCCGCCTAGAGAAAAGTTGACGTTGGCGTTTTCTTTCACACGCCAGTCAGAACCAGATAAATACCCTTCCATGGTTTCGCTGATATCCAACATCAACTTTTTGGCATCGCGCAGGGCGGCATGACGGGCTCTATAAAGGATAAAGGCTTTGGCCAGGTCCACCTGGGAACTTTCCATCAGGATGGTTTCGAGCAGATCTTGCACCTCTTCCACATGGGGAGTTAAGGGCGCCGTCGCTTGTCCCGCCATATCGCGCAAACGGGACTCTACCTTGCGGGCCAACATTTCTGTTAACTCGGGATCAGGTTGACCACGTACACCTTCGATGGTTTTTGCTAAAGTTGTTCGGACACGTTCTGGATCATAAGGTTCGGGTTCTCCCGAACGAGTTACAACGGAACGTACCGGGCTGACCGGCGCAATTTCCTCGCGGGTAAACCCAAGGAAATTCTGCCAGTCGGAGCGCCAGGGGCTCGCCATAATATATCTCCTCTCGCAGAAACACTACCTATAGTGTATTCCGCACATTTGAAAAGAGTGTATAACACTACTTTGGAAAACACAAGATCAACTCCTCGAAAAAAAAACTTCGTCTTTCCCTAGGGTTTACGTGGCGTTCAAAACAGGAAAAAGCTGGCGTAAGTCTTGCCGATAGGCTAAAATACGTCGTATGAATCTGCGGCAACGAGGTATTCAGGCGTACCAAAAAATCACTCGCCCCCCCACTCTTCCTGAGGAAAAACCTTCCGCAGTACCTGAAGCCCCGGTGGCTGACGTCCAGGTCAAAGCTCTCAACTTTCCCAAATTCTCCCCCCCTGCAGACTCGACCGCTCAGAAACCAGTCCCCTCCCTGAAGACCTCGCCAAAAGAGGAACCCGGTCTGCGGAAAGTCGCTAAGTTTTTAGTTTTACTCGGACAAGACGAAGCCGCCAAAGTGGTACGACACCTCGATCCCGAATTAATTGAACCGCTTAGCCTCGAAATCGCCAAGGTACGAGCCGTGACTCCCC
>JAJXWL010000196.1 GCA_021781625.1 bacterium | reverse complement strand
GCAGGAATATGGACGATCTACAAAGTTTTTCGCGACCGACGCTCCTAATCCTTTTCTTGTTCGTGCTTTTTCCCGCTTGGGGATCAGCGCAAGACCTTTCCGAGGCTTTAAAAGAGGCCTCGGTGCTAGAACTTCAAGGCCAGTATAGTCAAGCGTTGGACGCTTATCAGAATGTTCTTGCCCTGCCAGGCGGCGTGGGTTTGTCTCAACCTCGAATCAAAGCAGCGTTTTTAGCTTTAGATTTGGGGCGTTGGGATACAGCACAAACTCTTGCAGAGCCCCTGGTTCATTCAGCCGATCTTAGTGCCGCACAGCTCGGCTTGGTAGCCTTGATGCGCAGTTACCGTTTAACACACCGGGCGCCCGACGCTTGGTCGGCCTTTGAAACGTGGCGAGGACAACACCCCCAATGCCCGTTGACCTGGAACTTAGCCTGGGAAGCCTTTCATTGTGCCGAACACATACCCTCGGTTTCGTTGGCCGAAATGAACCGCTTTCAGGCAATCTTGAACGCCAAGCCCGAAGGCCTCTCGGTCTATCTTCAAAAGGGACAAGCCGAGAGTTTACCCGTACCGCCAGCCCTTGCCGGTACGCTAGCTAGACGCACCCAAGCGGTGTTGCAATTAGGCGTTTTTCGTGACCAAGACAATGCCAAGAATGAGGCCAACCGTGTACGTTCACAAGGCTGGCACCCACAGATTATCAAAAGTCGGCAAGCCGGCTTTTACTTATATCTAGTGCAAATCTTGTCCCAGAACCCGCAAAACGATCTAAAAAGTCTTAAAGCTTTAGGCTACGAACCGTATTTGCGTCAGGGATTACTGCCAGACCCCGAGGAGTAAGCCTCGGTTTGTTCTAATCTTACAGGCTCAAGGCGGTCAGAAGTCCATCGTTGCAGAGAAAGCTTTCCTGGCTGTAACGTCAAATTGCGAATGATGCGGCTCGAAGTTTTTTCTTCGGAGGTTTGGTACAAGTAAGTGGTTGTTGGTTCGTTCGTCCCGTGAAGCGGCTTTAGTTCGAGATAGTCTTTGCCGTTCCATCGAAACAGAGATCCCTCATAATGGGATACCTTGCTTCCTTTATGCCACTCCACCAAGGGGAGGGCAAACCGAACTTCGTCGCCAGTTTCATCAAGATAGACACCCGACGGTCCTTTCTGTTGCGCTAGAGCTCGTTCACGGTGGTGCATTTCGGCTTCTAGGACAGAATAGGAAAGTCTATGGTAGGTCCCCGACCAAGAGGGTGTTCCTTGGACATTCACATCGATGGTGTCAACGGAGGTCACGGTGAGGTTGAGCTGAACATTGATCAAGTTAATAAGCTGATTGTTGCCAACAAGATAAATGCCATTATTCATCGTTCGGCTCAGCAGATCCCAATGATAAACTTCTTGCGCATGATCGGTAGCAAAAGTAATGTTTTTGCTTTGGGCGTCAATAAAGATCATGGGGTGCAAGCCGGTTTTGTTTGTGTCTTCTTTTAGCCACGGACCTTGCAGAAAATGGACAAAGTTTTGGTTGTCGCCGGCGTAAAGGGCCTGAAGAGCGGCATCGTTTTGTTCATTGAGGGCAACCGTTTGACTTCCTGTTTTGATGTAACGATCTGCTTTCGCCTGAAAGGTGTAGGTGGTTTGCAGAACCGTTGTCGATGGCGCTTGAGGATCTGCTTGCTCGGTAACAATAGGAAAGCTTTGCAGGGTGGCCGTCCCCGTGTCGTAAGCAGCCAAACGAGGAATGGCGGTAATACTGATAGATCCTTTTAAGGCGATGCTGAAGATATTCTTGAGCTGGATGCCGTGACCACCGGGTAAAGGGACTTGTTGGTAAACATCTAAAGTCGGTTTTCCGCTAAGGTCAATGCCACGGACGATCAGTTCTTTATTGTGGTCCCCTAACAGATCCTGGAATTCGTAGGTAAACGGTTCGTTGGCTGAAGCCAAACAGTTGCCTTCCCAAGCGTAATAGTAGGTGTTTCGGTTTTGATCAAAGTCAATTACCCGGATTTCTAGTGGCAGACTTAAATTGTTCCGCGATTGTAAAAAGAGAATTTGTTCTTCGATGGCTGTTTGATTGAGGCTGACACTTTGAGCGCTTAAAAGGCGTTTATCGAGAGGAATCTCTAGCCTGGGGCTTTCCATAGGAAGCTTCATCTCGGTTGCGGAGGAGGTTCCTGTTGCCTTTGACTGCTCCGAGGCCTTCAAGACCTCAAGGTGGGTTTGGGGAGCACAACCCGCAAAAAAACCAAGAACCAGAATGAACGGCACAAATACCGCTTTTTTCTTTAAATGATTAGGTGAGAATTTCAAATGCCTTTACCTGCCGGTCGAAAGTAGATCTTCCAGCAATTTTATAAGCATTTCTTTGAGCTGTTCAAGGGGCATTACCGGGCAGGCAAAGCCAGAAGCGTTCTGATGCCCCCCCCCACCATATTTCAAGGCGATATTGGCGACATTGATATTGTCCTTTGAGCGTAGGGAGCACCGATACTGACCGGGCGCAGTCTCTTTAAGGAACATCGAAATCAAAACCGTTTGGCACTTGAGCGGGTAGTCAATAAAATTGACTGAGTCGTCGGCCTCAGCTCCCGATTCTTGCAACATACTTTGAGTTAAAATTTGATAGGCAAGGCGGTCCCGGTAGGTGAGAGTTAGCGTTGACTGAACCTTAGCCAAGAGTTTCATCCTCTGGGGTTCGATGGTTTCATAGAGCTGAGCGTGAATTTCTTTAGGTTTGACACCAGTCACAACAAGATCTTTGGCAATTTCAAACGTTCGGGCAGAAGTTTTTGAATAAATAAAGGAACCGGTGTCAAAGACTAGCCCCATAAACAAGGCTTTCGCCGTGGACAGCTCGATTTTGACCTTTAAAGCTTGCGCCAGCTCAAAAACAATCTGGCAGGTTGCTGCAGCGGTATTATCAATATAAAAGGGGGCGGGAGGAGGGCGCAAAGCCTCATGGTGATCAATAATCACCACTTGGCCGGCCAAAGGGATAATTTCAGACTTCGCCAGCCCTGTGTGCTGGTAGTCACTGGTGTCCAAAAGGATCAGGACCTTTCGGTTAAGGTCGGCTGGAACCTTTGTTCCCTCTTCCAGAGAAGAGATGAGGTGCTCTTCATCGAAAAAAAGGTACCGATGCGAACCTCGATCGGCATTGAGGATGGCTACCTTTTTGCCTAAGCCTCGGAGAATTTGACAAAGGGCGTATTCACTTCCCAGCGCATCACCATCCGGGTCAGCGTGACTGACGAGCAGAAAGTTGTCGTTGGCCCTCAAAAACATGAGGAGTTCATCAAACGTCAAAGCATTCTCCGTATTACGAGTATGAATGAAATATAAAGAACTGCAAGAGGGAAAAGAAACCAAAAATCAAGGTTTTGTCGAAAACAGGGGCGAAAGCTTGCTCATGAGGCTTGTAAGTAGGTTTTCTGACACAGTATCGACGGTAATGGCTTTCCATCCCCCGTGCGAAACGATTCTCGCACCTTTTAATAAGGGGTGGTGAATCCTGTAGTCCGCCGATTGATATGGGCTTGTAGGAGGCGCCTCTTGTCTCTCATCCGTTAACAACAAAACGAAACGTCTCCAAGGCGGAAGAACAGTCGTTTGCGCCCAGCGTTCATAGGTATCCAGAGCTGTTCCAATGTCCGTAAAACGTCCATTGGCTTGAATTGCACGGATTTTTTGCCGCAGAGCTGGGATCTGGTCAGCCGTGAGTGGAGAATCCCACACTAACAAATGGGTGGAACCGTAAAACGTAAACAACGCGACAGAATCTCCTGGCTTGAGCCATTCGCCGAGAACCGTCTTTTCCAGGTAGGTTTTGACCTCGTGGATATACGGTCGCATCGACAAGGACTTATCGACCAGCAGTATGAGGGTTACGTGCCCCGTCCTCTCTTGGGCACAAAGAAGAGGCGGAAAGGCGGTTGTGAACAGCAAAAAGACGACAATTAGCCTTAGGAACCAACTTTTCATACGCCCATTATAACCGAAAAATGGGATTCGGCGAGCAAAAGTCCCGTTTTTTTTGTGTTAAAGGGAAAAATTGACAAACCTTCACTTTACTTTTTAGGGGTACTTGTCAATAATCAACAAAGAGCAAAAACCAAGGAGAGCGACATGGGAAGTATAGACTTACCGAAAAGTCCGAACGTATTCCATCCGGAAAAGCCGAGTG
>JAJXWL010000195.1 GCA_021781625.1 bacterium | reverse complement strand
CGCCGAAGTAATAGTAATACCGCGGTCTTGTTCCTGCTCCATCCAGTCCATGGTCGTATTGCCGGAATCCACTTCGCCTATGCGGTGAGTTTTGCCGGTATAAAAAAGGATCCGTTCTGAAGTGGTCGTTTTACCAGCATCGATATGAGCAATGATGCCGATGTTGCGTCGTTTAGTCGATGACATAAGTCCATACTATCAAAGGACGGGGTTGAACGTCCACTTCACAATTGGGCCTTTGAAGACGAAGAAAGAACAGACTTGAAGTCGTGCAGAAAACTTTGCTTTTCGAGTAATTCCGGGAAAAGATGGGGGTGGGAGCGTCCTGGAACGTATAACGCATAGACAGGTAAGCCTGCCCGATCGACTTCTTGGAGCCAAGCCGCAATGGGAGGCGAAGGACGAGTAAAATCTGCCCGTAACAGCAAGGCCCCTGAGTTCTTAAGAGTTTGTTGAACCAAAGGGTCTGCGAGGACGCCATTTTCGTTAACTAAACAGGTGGCACACCAAGCGGCCGTCGCATCAATAAAAACAGGTCGACCTTCCGTAAGGGCGGTTTGAAGCCGTTCTGGGCTAAAAGAACTCCAGCCAGCAGGAAGGGGTCGTTCTGTGGCCGAAGCCGTGGAGGGACTTTGTTTTTCAAGAGGTTGATTCAGGAAAAAGCCAACACTGAGTACGATTACCCCTAAAAGAGAAAAAAAGAGTCGACGAACCCAAGGGTGCTTTTCTTTGGTCAGGGCATCACCTCCTGCAAAGAGCAAGGTTAACGCCCAAAGACAGGCTAACATCAGCCAAAATGAAGAAGAACCCGTCAAGTTTTCATAGATCCAGGACATATAAAGGGCTGTGCCCGCCAAAAGGAAACCCATAAACTGCTCAAACAGTTTGGTCCAGGCACCAGGTTTGGGTAACAATTTAAAGATAGCGGGGAAAGCGGCAAGCAAAAGATCGGGAAGGGCTAAACCCAAAGCGATGGCCAGAAAGAACACAGGAATCGCCCAGGCAGGGAGGGCAAAGGCAAACCCGAGGGCAGGTCCCAGAAAGGGCGCTGTACAAGGAGCCGCCGCTAGGACTTTGACAGCTCCATTCATAAAGTCTGTTGCGGGCGCAGAACGGAATGAGGGGGCTAAACGTGGTCCAATATCCCATAACCCCAAGGCAAAAAACCAAAAAAGGGCGATCAAGATCAAAACAAAAGCGGGAATTTGAAACAATCCCCCCCAAATGGGGGTGCCACCAAGAAACTTCACGACAGCCGTTCCCAGGCCCAAAAGAAGCAAGGATACCACTTCACCTGAAGCAAACCGGAGTGAGGCTAAGCGCTGGAAGACTTGATTTTCTCCTGAAGCTTTGACAACTCCCAGAGCTTTCAAAGAAAGAACAGGAAAAACACAGGGCATAAGATTTAAAATGAGTCCACCAAGAAAAGCGGCTCCCAGGGCAGTTAGCCACGCCCAGAGCGGAAACGGGGTGGTCTGAGGCCTCAAAGAAGAATTCCCCTGACTGAGAGAAGGTTGGGGTGTTAGACTTAACGGAAGGTCCACGTGGGAAGGCAGGAGACAGGCTCCATTAATTTGGCAAATTTGATAAGAGAAACGCACCGTCCAGTGTGAAGGAAGCGGTCTGTCTGGGACTTCTACCGTTCTAGAAAGCGTAAAAATGCCTTCAAAACTAGGATGCCCGCGTCTGGTTTTGGGTGTTGAGGTACTTAAAGGTCCTACAGAAAGAGGGTGCGGCTGTGGCCACGTGTCGAGAACCGTCACGTTTAAAAAGGAGCTATCAGAATCTTGGTAATAACCAGGGGGGAGCTTGACCTCTAGTGTAAGCACCTCCTTACCGCCGGGGGACGGCGGAAGGGGGCTAAGCTGAGCCTGTACAGTGGGTTGGGGTACAGTTCCCGCTAGAGGGACGGGATTGAGATCAAAGGCTGCCGCCGAAGCAATCGTGACGGCAACCAGAACTAAAAAGGCTAACGGCCGTGACACAGTTTGTACTTTTTCCCACTGCCGCAGGGGCACGGATCGTTTCGTCCCACTTTGGGTTGATTTCTGGTAACGGTGACTTTGTCACCCTGAGCTTCTCGACGTTCATTTCTCTGAGCTGTATTGGCAAAACTTCCCATCGTAAGGTGGGCGGTTTGAACGGGAATGCGTTCCCTATGCACAGGCTCTTGCGGGGCTTTTTGAATACGAATCTTAAAGAGTTTTTTGGCAATGGAATCTTTGATTTCGTCGATTAAGGTATCAAACATCTGAAAACCTTCGACTTTATACTCCAGCAAGGGGTTCTTTTGAGCGTAGGTCCGCAAATAGACGGCGTCTCGCAAGGCTTCCATGCTATCTAAGTGCTCTTGCCATAAGCTGTCAATTTTGCGCAGGTATTCCGCGCGAATGAAGAAATTGAGAGGCTCTTCTCCGACTTCTGCCGCCTTGGTGAATAAATCCTTTTCTAAGTAAGCGACCATGTGATCTCGAAATTGAGCCGGGGATAAGGCGGCCAGGTCGTCCAAGGCAATGTCCGGTTCCCAGAAAAAGTCCTCTTTGAAGACTTGAAGAGCATCGGGTAAAAACTCAGCCATGACGTCGGCTTTGCTCCAAGCAGAAATCCGATTCTCAACAATTTCTTTACCAGTCAGCAAGACTCGTGCCTTGAGATCGGTATCGGTGAGAATGGCATCCCGTTGTTCATAAATAAAGGCTCTTTGCTTGGACAGAACGTCATCGTAATCCAAAAGATGTTTTCGAATTTCGAAGTTTCGATCTTCCACTTTTTTCTGAGCATTGGCTAAAGACTTAGTTAACCAAGGATGGTACAACGGTTCACCCGAAGCCATCCCCATCTTTCCCATCATGGAGCGCACATTGTCGTTGGCAAACAAACGCATCAGGGTATCATCCAAACTGACAAAGAAAAGCGAGCGACCTGGATCTCCTTGACGACCTGAACGTCCCCGAAGCTGGTTATCAATACGCCTGGACTCATGACGTTCCGTACCAATGACTAGAAGGCCTCCGAGTTCTTTCACGCGGTTATACTCGTTTCGCCAGGTTTCTGTTTCTTCGGCAAGGGCTTTCATCCAAGTCTCATGGTCAACGTCTGAACCGACTTTTCGACGGGCCCGGAACTCCGGGTTACCGCCTAACTTAATATCCGTACCACGGCCTGCCATGTTCGTGGCGATGGTAACCGAGCCTACAGCCCCTGCTTCTGCAATGATTAAGGCTTCCCGAGCATGGTTCTTGGCATTCAGAACTTCGTGTTTGACCCCTTTGCGAACCAGATAATTTGACAGTTTCTCGGATTTTTCAATCGAAACCGTACCCACCAAAACGGGCTGACCTTTGGCATGAGCTTCAATAATTTCTTCACCAATAGCTTGAAATTTAAAATCTTCATTAAAATAGATGATGTCATCTTCGTCGATTCGGGCTACAGGCCGGTTAGTAGGAACAACCATCACGTCTAAGTTATAGATTTTGGTGAATTCTTTGGCTTCTGTATCTGCAGTACCCGTCATACCAGACAATTTTTTATACAAGCGGAAATAATTCTGAAAAGTGATGGTCGCCACAGTTTTATTGTGTTCAGCCACTCGGATGCGTTCTTTGGCTTCAATAGCCTGGTGCAGGCCTTCAGAGTAACGCCGTCCATGAAGAACGCGTCCCGTGAATTCATCCACAATTTCTACTTTTCCGTCTTGGACGACGTAATCGACGTCTTTGAGAAAAAGTTTGTGGGCTCGCATGGCCTGAGTAAAGTAGTGAATAAACTCGAAGTTTTCTCCCACAAAAAGACTTCCTTGAATCAATTTGTTTTGCTGGAGAAGGGCTTCGATATGATTCATCCCTTCATCGGTAAACATAATGCGTTTACCTTTTTCATCGAGCTTGTAATCCCCTTTCAGTAAAGCCGCTTCGTCAGGGTATTCCTGAGTTTTGGGGTCTTTTTCACATTCTTTCAAAAAGGAGACCAAGGGGTCGACATCCTGAAAGCGCTTCGCCGTATCGTCTTCTACGGGACCAGAAATAATCAACGGGGTTCGGCTTTCATCAATCAGAATCGAGTCAATTTCGTCGATGATGGCATACGCATGACCGCGTTGTACCTTGCGACCCATTTCCCAACGCATATTGTCGCGAAGGTAATCGAAACCTAATTCGTTATTGGTGGCGTAGGTAATGTCCGCTGTG
>JAJXWL010000194.1 GCA_021781625.1 bacterium | reverse complement strand
AAGTACACTTCTGTTAAAAAAAAGCCCTTGCTAAGCAAGGACTTTTTGGAGGTGACGGGAATTGAACCCGCGTCCGAACGGGCGAACGACGAACCTCTACAGGTTTATCCGGGCACTTGAAGCTGATCAGCGCTGAGGTGGTCCGGCCTGCCGTCGCTGAAGAAGTTCAGATAAAGTCCCTGTGAAACTCTGAACAGAATCACAAGCAAGTGCTGGTTGGTGAGGGGATCCAGGTCCTCGGCACAGCGTCCCTTAGACCCCCTTGGCCACGATTAAGCGGCCAGTGCCATGTCGCGGCTGAAGTCAGCCTTGACGGTATTGTTCTTGGCAGTTATAAGTTTGCTCAGATTTAGGAGATGAACGCTCCACCTGCAGTCCGGCGCCCGGCATCCGTCCGTCGAAACCGGTGCACCCCCAAGAATAAAATAAAGTATATCATCTATTTTCTAAAAAGACAAGGAAACACCCAAGATACGGGACCACTTTTTGACAAACTTATCTTTGGGGTTGAGCTCTTTGGCTTTTTGCCAAGCTTGTTTGGCCGCCAAGCCTTCTCCGTGATTTTGGTAGAGTTCAGCAAGAAAACCGTAGAGCGTGGCCTGAGTCCGAGCGTGTAAGGGCAGGGCCAAGGCTTCTAGAAGGGTAGCCGCTAAGTCGGCTGGACTCAAGTGCCAAGTAATCTTGAGGGTCAAAAGGCTCAATAAGTGTTCTTCAACTTCGACAAAAAAATGACGAAAGAAGGGCCGTTCTCGTTCCAATTCGCCAATGCGTAAAAATAAGCGGACAGCCTGAACAAAGTCCCCTTGGCGTTCGTACTCCAAGGCCAGCATAAAGGCACAGTCCATGAAATCTTCTCGCCCTAACAAGCGTTCCAGAGCGAAGGTTCGCTCTTTGGTCATTTGAGCGTAAAGGGCCACCGCTTCAGGACTACGTTCGCGCAACACATCGTAAAAAATCAATTTGGCTCGGCTTTCGTCGTCTTCGCGCTGGGAAAGCCATTCCCGATAGTTAAATTCGTCTCGGGGTGGTTTGGGGGGCGGGGGTGCCGTTTTTTGTCGTTCGGGATCAGTTAATAGCTCGTAAGCTTCGATCAGCTTATGGACTTCATTTAAACGATCGCTAGAGACCTCGCCCCGTGTGTCGGGGTGAAGAGCTTTAATCTTTTTACGAAAAGCAGCCTTAATCGTTTTGAGATCAGAATCTGAGGGGATCTCGAGAACGACGTAGGGGTTCACCGTTTCAGCTCCCGATCCCGCTCGCGCTTCCAGTCCCGCTCTTTGATGGCTTCACGCTTATCAAATTCTTTTTTACCTTTGACCACGCCGACTTCGACTTTGATCAAGCCTTTTTTGAGGTAAAATTTTAAAGGAACGAGAGTAAAGCCCTTTTCCTCAACTTTGCGTTGAAGCTTGCGGATTTCTTCTTTGTGGGCAAGTAAGCGTTTTTTTCGTTCGGGGTCGTGGTTTTCTTCGGCGGCTTGCTTGTACAAATTGATCGTCACGTTCCGAAGCCAAAGTTCGCCGTGGGTAAGTTCCACCCAGGCATCTTGAAAGCTAAAGTGCGCCGCTTTCATCGACTTAACCTCGGTGCCCAACAGACT
Source organism: bacterium (assembly GCA_021781625.1). The sequence continues at coordinate 2,594 of JAJXWL010000194.1, read as the reverse complement.
CAAACCGCATTCCAGAGAATCTTCAACAAAGTAGTCATGACGGGCTCGGCGGTTTTCAGCCAAGACCTTGATGCCTTCACTCATGCGGTAGCCTTATGGGGCCAAAGCTAAGGCTACGCGAAAGCCTGTTTGGTCGTTACAGGTGTTGGGAGCTAGCACCCCACGTTCCCAGACTTGTACCTTGCCGGCGTTCAGGGCACAGCCGCCCTTCACAGTTCTCAACCACGCCGTGTCATCGGGAGGAGTGGGGTTGTTCACCAGCTGATCTCCAGGGGCCCACGACGACGAGGTCCACTCCCATACACTGTCTTGCAGATGCAAAAGTCCAAGCTGATTCGGGGTGTTGGGTTTGTAAATCGGGTTAGAGTCGGGTTGGCCGCCTCGGGCAGCCCATTCCCACTCCACTTCGGTGGGGAGTAGGGCTTGCTTCCCTGCGGGGAGTTGGCCAGAAGTATTTAACCAGGCTGTGTACGCCTGTGCGGCAAACCAAGATACCTCCGAAACAGGGGCTGAAGGGTCCGAAGGAGAATCTCCCTTCCAGTTGCTCAAGTACTGTGAGTCAACTTTCTTGTCCGCAATCAATTCGCTTCGGTGTGAGGGGGCCCATTCTGGGTGAGCGGCCGTAAAACGGGCAAATTGAGCCTGGGTAACCTCTGTGCTCGCCAGCCAAAAGCCCGTTACGCTTCTAAGTTCTGGTAAACCAAAGGGGGGATCCACCGGTAGGCTTTGTTGGGGGCGTTCGTACCCCCAGCGGAAGGTTCCCGAAGGAACCGGCTCAAAGGTAAAGCCGGCGGTGTGAAGCACGGCCCCGGGCATCACTTCTTTTTGTGGTGTCAGGTCTAGCGAAGCTTGCCAGGAGCTGAGGGTGTTGGCCAGGTAAGTCTCCGGGGAGGCGGCTTCTGAATTGCGAGTTTCTTTAGGTTGGTTGGCTAAGACCCAAAACACCAAGCGTCCGTGATCAAAGCTGTTACCGCCCAAGGTCGAGGCCCAAAGTTTTGTCTGAACCTCTAAACCCGAAGGAGGCTGATCCTTCCAAAGACCACAAGCCTTACCGTAGTTTGCGTACATTTGGGGGTCCACCACAAAACGCCGTTCTTGAAAGAGTTCTTGGCGAATGGCCGAGTCGGAAACTCCTGCGGCGCGGGCATCCTCAACAAAGTTAGTAAAAAGCGGAGGAAAGTTATACACCGAAGAAAAGGGTGCTGCGGCTGACCATTGGGCGAGGTTGGCCCGAAACAGTTCTAAAACCGCTTGGGGACTTACGGCATTAAGTTTGACCTGAAGCTTAGCTGTTTTGGGCAAAAGTAAACTCAGAAAAAGACGACCTTTGCTAGTATACGACTGAGAAGTATCTTGAAATCCGGGTTTTTTGAGGGTCAGCTCCCCTGTCCCTTGAGGGAAAAAAGCGGTCAGTGGGGTGGCACCGTACAACTTGCCGTTCCAAAACACGGCGGCTCCCGACGGCGTCGAAGTGACAGTTACTTTTGTACCAGGATTGCTAATCCCTGGCCAAACGCCGACAGCAAAAAGGAGTGCCAAAAGGATAACACCCAGGAGCACCGAGAGCCAAAGGCGCGGCGGCATCCCCAGGAAAGGCTTTAACGTAACGGAAATATCCTCTTCCCGAGGGGGTTCTGGTGTGATGGACTGCATGGGATGGCATTATAGAAATGACATTTTGTCTTGTCAATGAAAGGAAAAACATGATAACCTCGCGCCGATGAGCACACAGCAGGAATCCAAGAAAGATTTTTTTGATCATCTGGTCAGCGGTACCGAAGCCGTGCTGACGTGGAGGGCTAGGCGAAAGTTTCGACGCCGTGAACGCCAAAAAAAGAAGTCTTGGCTTGTCGATTGGATTGAAGCCTTTGTTTGGGCCGCTTGTGTCGTCCTGATTATTAACCAGTATTTCTTTCAGGCGTATGAAATCCCTTCGGGTTCGATGGAACGGACACTCCTGATTCATGATCGGATTTTTGTCAATAAATTCATCTTTGGTCCTGAATTGTTGCCCGGCTTAGTCAAGCTTCCCGGTTTGGCTCAGCCCCAGCGTGGCGACATTATTATCTTTGAGAATCCCGCCTACATATCACCAGTTTCGTCCTGGGGTCCCGCTTGGGTGACGGCTTACGACGTGGCCCAGCGCTTGCTGTATATGATGACCCTTTCGATGGTGGATATCGACCGAGACCCCGATGGCAAACCCAAAGCACACTTTCTCGTCAAACGTGCCGTAGGTTTTGGCGGTGATACGGTCCGTTTCGTAGACGGGAATGCGGAATTTCGTCCCGAAGGGCTTTCGGGGTGGATTCCTGAACAAGAGCTTAAGAAAATGACCGGTTTGACTTACGGCAACCATCGCGTTTCGCAAAAGCTTCAAGACGACTATTACCAGGTTCTACCAGCCTATGCTTTAGCCTTGGCTCATCAGGATCTGGGAATCGAAATGACCAAAGCCGATCAAGCCTCTGTGAAGGCGTTTAATGCCGTGATGCAAAACGCCGAGGCTAACCAGCAAGACTTTATTTATGATCCCTTTGCCCTAGAACAACTTAAAACCAAAATTGAACTGGCCTATTACCCCAACATTCCCC
>JAJXWL010000193.1 GCA_021781625.1 bacterium | reverse complement strand
AAGAGGTCCTACGAACTGCGAAAGCGTTAGGCCTTGAAGTTCCGCTCTTTCAAATTCAAAAAAAGGATGGGAGTTTGGAAAACCTGAACTTCGACAAACTGGTGAAAACACTCGCCCGTTGCGGAGCCCTCCAAGAGGGAGTTTCCCTGAAAGCCATCCTTCGTGAGACGTTAAAAAGCCTGTTCGACGGAGCGACAACCCTGGATGTTGAACTGGCTTTGATTTTGGCCGCCTCGTCCTTTATCGAAAGAGACCCGGCGTATAGCCGCGTCGCCAGCCGTTTATTCCGGCAAAAAATCGCCAAAGAAGTGACCAAGCAATCGCTGGAAGGCAAAAAAGACGAGCAAATTCTCCGGGAAAGCTTTATTCAGAATATTCGGCTTGGTGTACAAAAAGGCTACCTTGAGGCCAGTATGCTGAGTTTTGATTTGGAGCGCTTAGCCTCAGAACTGCATTTTGACCGGGACTCCCTCCTGGATTACATTGGCATCCAAACTTTGTATGAACGGTACTTTCTGAAAGACGGCAAACGCGTGCTTGAAACCCCGCAAGCTTTCTGGATGCGGGCCGCGATGGGTTTAGCTCTACAGGAAACCGATAAAGAGACCTGGGCCGCCGCCTTTTACCATCAATACTCACAACTTTACTTTGTTTCCTCTACCCCCACCCTTTTTCATTCAGGACTTTCGCACCCTCAATTATCCTCTTGTTACTTGTCTACAGTAGAAGATGATTTAACCAGTATCTTTAAGGTTTTGGGCGACAATGCCCAACTTTCCAAGTGGTCAGGCGGCATTGGGAATGACTGGACCAACATTCGGGCAACTGGTAGCTCTATTGCCTCAACTCAAGTAGAAAGCCAGGGGGTTATACCGTTTTTAAAAATCGCCAACGACGTGACGGTCGCTATCAACCGTTCGGGAAAACGTCGTGGTGCGACCTGTGCCTATCTTGAGACGTGGCACCTCGACATCGAGGATTTTCTTGATCTGAAACGCAACACCGGTGACGAACGCCGCCGGACCCATGATATGAATACCGCGAACTGGATTCCCGATTTATTCATGAAACGGGTACAGGAGGAAGGGGAATGGACTCTCTTCTCCCCTTCGGATGTGCCAGACCTACATGACCTGTACGGGAAGAAGTTCGAAGAACGTTACCTCGAATACGAGGCAAGAACCCGGGATGGACGAATCACTCATTTTAAGCGTCTCGAAGCGGTGAAGCTGTTTCGAAAAATGCTCACCCGTTTGTACGAGACGGGTCACCCCTGGTTGACCTTCAAGGATCCTTCGAATATCCGCTCACCACAAGACCATGTCGGGGTGGTACACAATTCAAACCTTTGTACCGAAATTACCCTCAACAATTCGGCCGATGAAACAGCGGTGTGTAATCTTGGTTCGGTGAACCTTGCCAAATTTATTCGTGACGGTCAGCTGGATGAAACCGGGTTAGCCACCACCGTACGCATTGCCATGCGAATGTTGGATAACGTCGTGGATATTAACTACTATCCCACGATTGAAGCTCGCCGTTCCAACCTTCGCCACCGGCCAGTGGGTCTGGGCCTGATGGGTTTTCAGGATGCCTTGTTTCAACTTCGCCTCCCCTTTGAATCCGAGGAGGCCATGGAGTTTGCCGACCGTTCCATGGAATGGATTTCGTACCACGCCATCTTAGCGAGTACAGAATTGGCGGCCGAAAAAGGTGCTTATGAAAGTTTCCCTGGTTCAAAGTGGGACCGAGGCATCCTCCCCTTGGATACTATTGCACTTTTGGAAGCCGAACGCGGCGTCACCATCCCCGGTGATCGCAGTGCTACCTTGGATTGGGATTACGTCCGAGCACAAATTCGTGCCCATGGAATGCGAAACTCTAATACAATGGCGATTGCCCCCACCGCCACGATCAGTAACATTGCTGATAGTTACCCTTGTATCGAACCAATCTACAAGAACATTTATGTGAAAGCCAACATGTCGGGGGAATTCACCGTCGTGAACAATTATTTGGTGACCGACTTAAAGAACCGTGGCCTTTGGAACCCCGAAATGCTCGACAAGTTGAAGTATTACGATGGCAACCTCAGTTTGATCCCGGAAATCCCCGAGGACTTAAAAGAACTTCATAAAGAAGCCTTTGAGTGTGATCCGCTCCGATTGATCCACATGACTGCCCGCCGAGGAAAGTGGATTGACCAAAGCCAAAGTCATAACGTGTTTATGAAGGGTTCCAGCGGCAAACTTCTTGAGCAAATTTACTTGGAAGCCTGGAAGGCCGGCCTGAAAACAACGTATTATTTAAGAAGTCTCGCCGCAACACAAATTGAGAAGTCAACACTGGATGCGTCCAAGTTTGGGTTTACCCAAAAGCGAGTCTACAAAACGCTAGAAGGAGAAGCCGGCGTACAAAAGGAATTTCAGTTCAAGCCCACCACGGACAGTTTTGAATCGGATGACCTAGGCTCCGGCGCCAGCAATGTTGGTAAAGCTTGTTCGGTACTGGACCCCTCTTGTGAAGCCTGCCAATAGCTCATGAGTGTTCTAACCTACCCTTCTTGGACTTGGTTGCTGTCCCGCCTCACGGAGGCGGGACAAGTCTTGGGTCCTTGGTCTGACGCTGAAATGGAAAGTCTGGCCGTGGCATTGTTCACGGCTATGGAAGCTCCCCACAGGGAGTATCACACCTTAAAACATTTAACACAGTTCTCGCCACAGGACCCCGTCGAAACTCTCGCGGTACTTTTTCATGACGTGGTCTATCTCGATGTCGATGGTCACTGGCCCGAGTCTTTTATCACCTGTCTTACCCAACCCACCGAAATCCCCTTTTATCAGGAAATTGTTCACCTTTTTGGGCCTACGGCCCCTTTTGACACTCAAGGTAATCAGTTGGGCAAAAATGAATTTTATAGTGCACTTGCCTTTGCTGGAACTTTAGGGGACCGTGTGGGGAGGAAGGTGACCCTCGAAATTGCCGCCTGTATTGAAGCGACCATTCCTTTCCGAGGCCCTGGAGCTCTCGAGACCCTTTACCAAAGTTTGCAAGATTTAGGGCTTGAGGCTGAAAGCGCCATGGCTAGAGCAGTGCATATGGCCAATGAAGATGTAGCCAGTTTTCAATTTGATGATCCTGGTACCTTTTTAGCAGGGACTTGGGATTTACTGCCCGAATTAAATCCCGTTCTTCGTTTATCCCCCTTGTTCAGTATAGGAAATTACCGTCAAGCCTTAGAGCGGATGGAAAAATTCTTTGCGGGATTAAAAGCTGATCAGTTGATGGTTTCCTGGCGTGGAGTGCCCACTCAAGAGGATCTGACCGCAGGGCAAAAGAGGATTGAAAGCAACCTTGCCACGGCAGCGGCCTACTTAGACGCCAAACTCTTAGCGGCGGGGCTTTTAGAAGCCTTGGCGGCCGTCTCGGGGGGCGACGTTCCCATTTCGTTATTTATGGGGGCACCTGGTGCAGGGCCAGAAGACCGGCTTGAAGCCAAGCTTCCGTCCTTGCCACCCGCCACAACCATTGATCGGCTAACTTTTCTTTTAGAATGGGGACGTTCCGCCAGCACTGGTTTCGATTTAACCAACTCGCCTTTAGCTGCTTGGTTGTGGCGCCAAATGTCACCAGAAGAACGCCAACTTCAAAGACAAAGGGCTGGAGCTTTTTTTAACGGGCAACTAGCCCCTGAGCTCTTACTAAAAAGCTGGCCTGAACCACTGCGGAGACAAGTCGCCCAAGCTGTTGCCGAGCTTGTGCCCACACGCCGAACTCGTCTAGGCCCATGGCTATAAGAAAGCTAAAAGCATTTGCCCCGACCTGTCGGTGGCAGTAAATTAGGCGCATGAAGAATAAAATACCTGAGGAGCGCTTAACGAAGGCTCTTCATGAGGCGCTAACTTGGCCTGAATTTGTAGACAAAATGCAGGTTCACAAGGAATTGATTCAGCAAAACTTTCTTGCTAATGAACTAACCCCTTCTGACAGAGCGATATTGTCGCAATTGCCTTACAAGCTCACCGTACTTGCTTTGGTTCATGATTGGTGCACAGATGTCGTGGCAAACCTCCCGATCTTAGCCAGGTTTGAAGAAGCTGGTTATCTTCGTTTGGCCATTCTCGAAAAAAATCCCCACAATACCGATCTAGGGCTGTTGTATCCACATCGCAGTGGAGAAGTTCACATTCCTATTT